>JAYSKW010000591.1:0-2731 GCA_043726085.1 Limnoglobus sp. | reverse complement strand
AATAATTTCAAAATCGCATCGGCAATTCGGCGCTCTGGCGGGTATTCAATCGACAACGATTCCGAGGATGTATGTCTACCCAAAGTCAGAAACTGACTGGTGCGGATCCGACACAGTTTTTTCAACTGATGGCGAGTGCCGCGCCGCCGCTCGATCCGAATCATTGGCAGATGCCAATCGACATCGCGTCGTATACGCGGTTCGCGATGCATTTCACACCGCGCCTTTACGATATCGCGTACGGCGCGTGCGGTGATGCCACGATGGCGGCCGATGCGGTTCAGGATACGCTCCACCGGTTGCTGAAAGAGAAACGAGTATTTCAGAGCTACACGCACGTACAGAATTGGCTGATTCGAGTCGTGCGTCAGCGGTTGAGTACGATTCAACGCAGTTGCCGCGAACGACTTCTTGACGCATTGCCCGATCTGTCAGATCAAAAGGACGCCATGCACGTATCCATTGAACGCGCGGAGCTGGTTCAGGCGGTGCGGGTCGCAATCGGCCGCCTGTCGGACCGCCAAGCGTTGGCGGTCGAACTCTCGCTCGAAGGCATCACACAAGAGCAAATCGCAAGTGAAATGGGTTGTACCCGCAGCACGGTGGACTCGCACCTCCGCACCGCTCACTCGAAGCTCGAGCGGATGTTTCGGCAGCAGGGGTTGGCCCCCGCCCTGGCGATGACCACGCTCGCGGGTATGGCAACGGCGGCGAAATGCACGTCCTCTCAGGCGGCGGCGATCCTCACAGTGGCTTGGCAGAAAGCCGCCGACCCCGCCGTAAAACTGGCACCGCTTGGCTGGACGCTCGCGCAGAAGTGGCTCGTCGGCGTCGCGATTTTCGGCGTGGTCTCCGGCGGCGGGCTGGCACTCACACTTGCGAATCTGCAACCGCAACGGGTACCGCAACCCAAGCCTCAGTCGATGCCGATCCAGCAGCCGAAACTCGAAGAATCGCTCGAAGCGAAAAACCGCAGGCTGTTCGACGCCATCGTGCGGCCGAAGTTGCGGGCCGCACTCGAAGCGATGGCACCCGCCGATAGCCAAGTGCAGATCTCCGAAGTTCTGGCATTCCAAACGCGAATCGTGGTCGAAGCGGAGATTCGCTCGGCGATCACGATGCGGTTTTGGCTCGCTTTCGACGTGCATTCCCGCGACCAGATCGTCATGGTCGATCTGTTCGGAACGGGGCATTCGTCGCCAGTGCACGACGGCGATACGCTCGTCATAGGCACTCTCAATAATCCGGTACGCAAATACCGGATCTCCGGTCTGACCGCGATCTGCAGAGCGTTGGCCGAACTTCCCAAAGACGCACGAGGCCCCGACACAACCATCGCCGACTGGGCCAATCTGACAATCGATCTCAAGGCGCACGCGGGGAATTGGGCACGCACGAGTGGCCCGGCTGGCAGTTGGCGAATCGACTATCGCGAGCCGAAAGTCTCCGACGGGTCGCCCTTGCACGTGACGTGGGGGCCGAAAGAACTCGACGGCGCGTTGGTACCGTGGCTGGCAACCTGGCGCGGAGCCGACGGTCGCGTGCGGATTCGCAAAGTCGACGACCGCGGCGAAATCGTGCTGTCGAAAGACGGCTCGAGAATTGACGGACCCGATGGCGATGTCTGGACGCGAAAGAAATAAACCAACGAGGAGCGAATCATGCGCAAACTATTCGTGCGGCTGGCTGTGGAACAGGTCGAGGAACGCGTCGTGCCGGCGCTGTCGCTCGATCCGGCGTTCAGCGGGGACGGCGTCGCGCCGTCGGCGGACAAGTTCCTGATCCGTAGCGTGTCCGACGTGGCGGCGACGCCGGACGGCGGTGCGGTGGTCGTCGGCGTAGGGTTGATCCGGGACGAGAGTGTCGGTCAGACCGCCGCTTTTTACGTGCAGAAGTACCGCCCGGACGGCTCCCCAGACCTATCGTTCGACGGGGACGGCCAGGCGGTGATCAACTTCCGCACCGGGGATCAAGACTACCAAAACGACGTAGCTCAATTAGTGGTTGTACAACCAGATGGGAGCATCCTTGCGGCCGGGCTTGTCGCCAACGGGCACTACGATCCCTTTGATTTTTCACGTGTGCAAGACGCGCAGGAGTACGTCGCTGTCGTTCGCTTCAAACCGGATGGGTCACTCGATCCAGCATTTGGTAACTCGGGGAAGACACTCGTCCAGATGCCGGTGCTAAACGGAGTTCCAAGTCCCGCTCGGCCCGTTCTTCGGTCACTCACACTTTTACCGGACGGATCGACAATTGTGACGGCTGCCGTAGAAGGATTCCAGCAATCAGGTTCGTTCTACCAAGGTCCAGTGGTAATAAAAGTGGCTCCGGGCGGCGGCGTAGATTCAGCGTTCGGCACAGCCGGTGTGAAACTGATTCCGATCGCCCAGACGATCCGCGCCGACTTGCAATCCCGGTTCACGGAAGTGAGTTCCGGCTCGCCCATCTCCACCACGGCCACGAGTGATGAAAGTGGTAGTAATCATGGGAACACTTGGGGCGGCGTGTCGGTGGGGGCGGACGGCAGCATTCTCATCGGCGGGTCCGTGTCCCTCGACGCTTACAACACGTTCAAGAACGGCACCATCGACTTTGACACTCGCTTCCAGCCGAAGTACGTCACCCTCGCCCGTCTGACCCCGCAGGGCGGACTGGACGGATCGTTCGACGGGGACGGCATCCGCTACTTCGAGTTGAACCCGGCCACCGTCGGTGCCGCGCGCGGCAC
>JAYSKW010000590.1:0-1781 GCA_043726085.1 Limnoglobus sp. | reverse complement strand
CCCCGGCGACTTGCCGTGGATCACCCGCGATGAAGTACACGAGCTACTTCGCGGCCAAGGTTTGCGAATTCGGAGGTGATGCGTGGATGCACTCGCGTTTTTGGAGAAAGCGGCGAAGGCGAAGCTGTTGCCGATGTACGCCTTGGTCGGCGAAGAGGACTTTCTGAAGCGAATGTGCCGCGATGCGATTATCGCCCGCGCCGTCGGCGATGCGGACCCCGAGTTCGCCGTCACTAACTTCCCCGGTGACAAACTCGATTACACGACGGTACGCAACGAACTCAGCACGATGCCGTTCCTGTGCCCGATGCGTGTACTCGTGATCGATCAGGCCGATTCGTTCGTCTCGGCACACCGCGAATCGCTGGAAAAGTACATCGCGAACCCGAGCAAGATCGGCGTGCTGATTCTCGACGTGAAGACCTTCCCCGAAACCACGAAGCTCGCAAAAACCTTGCCCGAAGGCGCGAAGATCGTCTGTAAATCGCCGACGGAGAACAAGCTCTCGCAGTGGTGCGCAACCTGGACGAAGTCCGCACACGCGAAGACGATCACCTCCGATGCCGTGGGGATGCTCATCGGCCTGATCGGCTCGCAGATGGGGCTTTTGGCTCAGGAATTAGCCAAACTCGCGGTGGCCGTTGGGGTGCGAACCGAGATCGGAGCGAACGATGTCGATACGTTCGTGGCGCGGAACCGGACCGCGAACGTGTTCGGGATCATGGACGCCGTCGGCGAAGGTCGCCCCGCCGTTGCGCTCGGCATTCTGGTGGAATTGCTCGATAGCGGCGAGGAACCGCTGAAGCTCATGGGGGCACTGACGTTCCAGTTGCGGAAACTCGCCTCGGTGGCACGCCTCACACGCGACGGCTTGCCGCTCGGCCCGGCGATGGACAGCGCCGGTGTCGCAAAATGGCCGCAGGCCCGCCAGAGCACCGAACGCCAACTTCGCCACCTCGGCATGAAACGCCTGTCGCAACTGTCCGATATGCTCGTCGAAATCAACCTCGGCCTCAAAGGTGGCAGCCCGCTCCCGCCCCGGTTGCAAATCGAACGCCTAATCGTGAAACTCGCACGCCCGAACGAATTCGCCACGACGAAATCGCGTTCATAATCGACGTAAGTCACAATTGCGGAGGCTCCAAAACCGTGTTTTTTGGGTGTTTTTTCGGTTTTGGAGACCCAAAATCGTGGCTTTCAGATCGCAAATCACGGATCGGTTTGCCGCATCTCGAACCGGTTCCCTGGTTTACGTCGATGCTCTCGATTACGCATCAGCCGAAACGACTGGTCATTTCGCGACCGAATGCGACCGAAAATCGACCGACATCGACACAAAATCGACCGGATGTGACAATTCTATGTCATTTCTATGTCATTTCGCGACACTTTTGCGTCACTCCGTGCACGACGCGAATTCCGGGTTACGTCGGATCGCCTGCGATTTTTTGACTTTTGGGAATCGCATGGGTGAGGCCGAAACAACTCCCACGGCCCCGACCGTCCGCGGGAACTCGCCTCCTCATGAACTCTCTGTGCAACAGCCGCAATTGGAAGAATCGTTTTCCAACATTTAATTTGACTTCGGTTTGAAGATCGGTCACGATAAAAATATCCAACTGGAAGTTGATTCCAATCGACAGCCTGTCCACTCAGGGCAGACGGGACGGTCAGTGAAATTCGACAGAACCAGTTCCGTCGAATAACTCGTTCGGCGGCAGAGGGCGCAAACAGATGTCATCGTCCAACGGCACTACGAAGACTGTCCTCGAACTTGACTT
>JAYSKW010000589.1:0-2450 GCA_043726085.1 Limnoglobus sp. | reverse complement strand
TTTGCCCCGTCGTTTCTGGAAGGCATCGGTTTCCAATATCGCGAGCACGAGTTGGGAGAACTGGTCGTTCCCCTTCGTCAGCTTTTTCGAGAGGTCGTTCACCGCACACTTGTCCTGGTATTCTAACCCACGACCGAGCGCGTATGTGAGTAGTTTCTCGGATAGGCAGTTGCGGAACGCTTCCGATTTGCCGAGCAGGATCTTGCGGAGTTCGCTCGGCCCGCTGAACTTCGCTCCACCGGGCAGTACGCCGGAGGGATCAATTTTCTGCTTATTGTCGAGTTCGCGCCAACGGCCGATGGCGTCGAAGTTTTCAAGGCCGAAGCCGAGCGGGTCCATTTTCGTGTGACACGTCGCACAGGCGGGGTTCGAGCGGTGCGATTCCATCTGTTGTCGGAGCGTACCTTTTAGTTCGCCGACGGGTGGCAGTTCGGGAATGTCCGGCGCGGGTGGCGGTGGCGGCGTACCGAGGATGTTATCGAGAATCCACTTGCCACGCTTCACCGGCGAGGTTCGCGTCGGATTCGAGGTGACGAGCAAGATACTCGCCTGCGTGATGACGCCACCGCGTTTGTTGTCGGTCAATTTCACTTTCTGAAACGTGTCACCGCGGATGTTCGACAACGAGTAATGTTTCGCCAGTCGCTCGTTCGCGAAGGTGTAATCGGAGTCAAGGAACTCGAGCACGCTACGGTCTTCGCGAACGATGTAATCGAAGTAAAGCTCGGTCTCTTTAATAATCGCGTTGCGTAGAGGTTCGTCCCATGTAGGGAACAGGCCCGTGTCCGGCGACAGCGTGCGAATGTTCCGCAGCATCAGCCATTGGCCCGCGAAGTTATCGACGAGGGCTTTGCTCTTCGGGTCTTTGAGCATCCGCTTGACTTGGCCTTCGAGGACGCCCGGTTTGCGTAACTCGCCGGCATCCGCAAGCTGCATCAGCGTGTCGTCGGGCATCGTCGACCAGAGGAAATACGAGAGCCGCGTGGCGAACTCGTGGTCGCTGATCGTACGCACTTCTTCGGGCGATTTCGGGTCGGCTTCGACGCGAAACAAAAAGTTCGGCGAAACGAGAATCGCCTTGAGCGGCAGACGGATCGCCTTCTCGAACGGGTCGCCTTGCCCCTCCGCAATGTCGTAGAGTTTGAGCAAACGCTGCACTTCGTCAGCTGTCACGGGGCGGCGATAGGCGCGAGTTGCAAATTTCGTCAGAACCGCTTTCGCAGCTAATTTGTTTTCGGCTTCGGTCTTCGGGATCGTGTGCAAAATTCGCTTCGTCGATTCGGGGAGCGGCTTGCTCCCTCCGCCGATCGGGCCTTCGATTTCGATAGCCTCAAGGTGAAATACGCGAGACTTTTTATCGGCTGCTGGATTCGTGAATGCTACCGCGACGCGACGCTCGCCGCTACTCACTTTCAGCTTCACTTCGTATGGCTTCGCCTTGGTTTTTTCGGTGGCATCGACGGTGAACGACTTCGCTTCTTTGCCATCGAGACGGATGGCAATTTTCGGTGCTTCCTCGCCGCTCGACTCGCCCCACGCTCTCACTCGCAAGATGTATTCCCCGTCGGCAGAGAAGTTGAACTTCTCCAAGAATGCGGAGCCTTCTTCAGCTAAAACGATCCGCACGATCTCGCGCCCTTGCGGCGATTTCTCGCGCAGTTTGGCCGAACGTGGCGTAACGAGGATCGTTTGCGGGCGAAATGACTGATTCGACGAACGCACCCCATCGAGTGACACTATCGCGGCATCCAAGATTTTCTCGGCCGCAGTGAGATACTTTTCGAGTAACACGGGCTGCATAGAAAGTACGTCGCCGATGTTGTCGAAACCGTAGCCGACATCGTCAGAGGGGAAGTCATCGGCGGGGCTGAAATCGACGCCGCAGAGGTCGCGAATCGTGTTGTTGTACTCGGCACGATTGAGCCGACGCAACGTCACGCGGCCCGGATCTTTGGGCGAAGTGCAATCGACCTTGATCATCGTGTTTTCGACCCAACCGAGGAACGCTTCCTTCTCGTCTTTACTCGGTTGTGGTTTCTTCTTTGGTGGCATCTCGCCAGACGCGACGACATTGACGATCGTCTCCCACGTCATCCGGTCTTTCTTTGCGTGATTTTCGTTGATGTACGCATCGAGCGTGACGCTGCCCGCTTGTTTCGTGCTGTTGTGGCAACTGTTGCAGTAAGTCGCGAGGAAAGGCTTAATCTTCGTGTCGAATGTAGTGTCAACCGGCTTGGCAGCCAACGCGACGGGCTTAGTATCCGGAGAGCGTTGTGGCTGTTGAGAAGGCAAACTCGGACGATTCACTGCGCCGACAGTCGCACCGCAGGCAAACGCAGCCAGCATTACGGCACCGACACCGCAGATCGCGTGGCGTCGTGTCATTCGGGTCGATGCGGATCGTGTGCGCATCGCCTTGCTTGTGGCCAACGACATCGTGGCCCATTCCT
>JAYSKW010000588.1:0-1921 GCA_043726085.1 Limnoglobus sp. | reverse complement strand
GGCGGCGGCGCGGACTTTATGGACCTCACGGACGATGCCTTTCGCACCGTTTGCCAAACGCATGCCCGGCACGGCACCACATCGCTGACACCGACGAGCACGGTTGCCACGACGACGGAATACGCTCAGTTTCTAGCACTTTGTGCGCGATTTCGCGATCGGACTACGGGCGGCGCGCGGGTGGTTGGCTGCCATCTGTACGGCCCATATTTTCTCCCAGCCGCGAAGGGCTGCCACCCGAATGCGGAGTTCCTGACGCCGCACGCCGACGATGCGGTTGCGTACGGCGCGTTCGATGAATCGTTCCCGCTAACGGTGACAATCGCGCCGGAACTGAGCGGTGCGGAGGAACTGACACAGGCCTGTCGGAAACGGGGTGTGCACGTGAACATCGGCCACAGTTACGCCACGTTCGAACGAGTTGAAGCCGCAATTGGCTGGGGGGCTACGCACGTCGATCACCTATTTTGCGCAATGTCGGATCGCGCGCGGTTACGCCGTCAGCAAGCATTCCCAATGCGGGCGGGCGTGATGGAAGCGACGCTGTTTTTTGAAGGGCTTACGACTGAGGTGATCGCCGATGGGAAGCATCTCGACGATTCGCTATTACGGCTGGCGTTAAAGCTAAAAAATGGCAAACTCGCGCTCGTGACCGACTCGATGCGTGCGGTCGATAGGCCTGATGGCGAGTATTGGTTCGGCCCCGTAGGCACCGGCGAGCGCGTGCGAAAACTCAATGGTGTCGGCGTGACACTCGATGGCAGTTCGCTCGCTTCGGCCGTCATGGGGATGGATCATTGTATTCGCACGATGATGCGAGCCACCCGCGCTCCTGCACACGAAATCATCCGTATGGCAAGCCTCACACCAGCCACAATAATCGGCCTCGCACGCGAACTCGGCAGCATCGAAGTCGGCAAACGGGCCGACTTTGTGGTGATGGATTCCGAGTGGCAGATTCAGTCCGTCTATTCCGGCGCGGAAAAGATCGCGTGACATTTGGTACCCGCTTGCATCTGCGGTCGATACCCGTCACGATGCTGTTTGTAATCCACTCCGCAACGATAGATTCGATAAGACATCGGTTTCTAGAACGTTTGCTTCGGAGTCTCTTGTGATCATTTATCCGGCTATCGATATTCTCGGCGGGCAGTGCGTGCGGTTGCGGCAGGGCGACTACGCGCAGGAAACGGTGTTCTCGAACGACCCGTCGAGCATCGCGAAGAAGTGGGCCGATTGCGGGGCGGATCGCGTTCACCTCGTCGATCTCGACGGCGCAAAGGCGGGGAAGCCGATCAACGCCGACGCGATTCGCAATGCGGTGCGTGCTGCCGGTGTGCCGTGCCAACTCGGCGGTGGGATTCGCACCGAAGCGGATCTCGAAACGGTGTTCGGCTGGGGCGTTCGCTGGGCGGTGCTCGGCACGCGGGCGCTCCAAGATCCCGACTGGGTCTGCCGCATGGCGGCTCGATACCCGGACCGGATCGTCCTCGGCGTCGATGCCCGCAACGGTTACGTGGCGACCGAAGGTTGGCTCGAAACGTCGAGCACGAAGGCAACCGAACTCGCGAAGCGGGTCGAAAGTTCACCAATTGCGGCAGTCGTATACACGGACATTGCGAAGGACGGCATGATGAGCGGGCCGAACTTCGATGGCCTTGCCGAGATGCAAGCGGCGATGAAACTGCCCGTGATCGCATCGGGGGGCGTCACGAATATGGCCGATGTCACCCGGCTGTCAGCGATGGCGTTGTTCGGCTGCATCATCGGCCGGGCACTTTACGAAAACACGATCGACCTGCGCGAAGCGGTGCGAGTCGGTTCCCAACATTCGAAGGATGCAACGATGTAAGGCGACTCCTCTGACGCACCCGACCGACCGCCTCTCCAGACGGAACGTGCCGCTCGCGCCACTGTGAGC
>JAYSKW010000587.1:0-2335 GCA_043726085.1 Limnoglobus sp. | reverse complement strand
CTTATTCTATGTCATCGCGCGCACTTTCTATGTCACGGCGCGCCTTTTCTATGTCATTTCGGCGCACTTTTGAGTACGTCCGTGACAGTGTGCAAAAGTCGACTTACGTCAATTCAACTAGAACTTTGTGACTTTGCGAAATCGTATGGGCGTTCCAACTCAAAGCCCACGGACGACCTTCCGTGGGGAGTTCGAAACCCCACAAAATCCGGTTGCGGCGGCTACGGCGCTTGACACATTTATTGGAAGTCGGATAAAATATTTAAACCCTACAAGAATTGTTGTGATAACAGATGCTTTTTCAACCGGCTTGCGTCAGCCGTTAAGACAATTCTTATAGCAGTCCGTTTCGAGGCGGGATGTCGTTGCGGCACAGGCTTGGTAAGGCAGTTTTCCTGGCAAAGTCCGCCCGTTAAAATATCGACACCACAACACCGGAGGTTCTCATGACCGAAACCGTCGAACAACTCAAATCGAGCGCGGTTGCCCTAACGTTGCCGGAGCGTGCGGATCTCGCGTACTTCCTCCTGACTTCGATGAAGTCCGAGGATGAGGGTACCGAGGCGGCATGGCGGGTAGAGATCGCTCGCCGTGTGGCCGAGATTCGCAGCGGCAATGCGGTCGGTCGGCCCGTTGAGGACGTGTTGGTCGAGTTGCGGGAGCAGTATCCATGAAGCCGATCGTCCTCCACGAGCGTGCCGAGGCCGAACTTCGGCGAGCGGTGGGTGTAGGCCACTGATTCAGCCATCGTCACATGCAACGCGAACGGAGAAAGATTGCGTCAGCGAAAATGCACACTGCCAACGACTCAGGAAGGATCAGAGAGTGACCTGAGTGACATCCTCCGCTCGCCAGGAATGGCAAAACTACAACCCGATTTTGCGACGCATTTGTTGGAAGCCGGGTAGGTTTTCCTGTATTCGGTGGAAAGTGCGACAAGAAACAGGTTTGACACAAAGATGGATTTCGGATTCAATAACGCTTTGCGATGCAAAATCATCCGTTCGGCTCGGAAGTGACTCACGACAAACTGAGGTTGCGCTACGGATGCCTACGACTCGCGTGGATTTCCGAGATTGGTTTCGTCGCGTTCTCAGTTGGGACGGCGTCCTGCCCATCGGTATGGCGATCCTTCCTGGCGGAATTATGCTGTTATGGCCGAACGCCGATGACGCATTGGCCGCCGCTGCTGGGCTAGTACCCATTGCAGCGGTTGTCCTCCGCTATTACGTCGGCCGCCACCACCTGGAGTCCAATCGTGTCGGACCGATGCTCCGCGTTGGCCAACGCGTTGCCTTCGTTGCGGCGATCTTCTGGATGTGTCTACTCGAGTGCTTTGTGATGAGGCTCCATTTCGTACCTGCCATCAAGCCAGTGGACGGTATCGCGGTGGGGGTCGGATACGCAGTGTACTTGGCAACAACGTCGTTCGCTATGTATCCGGGGCGTGTGGAGTATATTGCGGACGAGGACGGTTACACATATTCGTGAAACGCGAAGGCGGGTGCATCGACGATACACGACGTTCCCGTGACAACAGAATCGACTATCGCCCGAGAAGTCGCAACGTTTGAAACGAGGGGCGTATGAGTTGGGGCGTGATCTACCGGCTTCCGTGGGCCGAACTCGATACGGCTCGAATCCAGGCCGCCGCCCGAGCCGTCGTCGCGACGCTCCCTGGGGCACTGCTCGATGTGAAGCCTCGGTCCGATCTGACGGGGCGCGTCGTTAGCTGCTATTTCGGGCTGCCGCTGTCGCTCGCTCGGATGCTGGAACCGACCCCGGCCGACCTCGACCGCGAAGTGGCCTCGGCCGGGCCGCTCGGCATTGCCGACCCGCCGTGGGTGCAGATCGACTTCGTGGCCGACGACGAGGAATGGCCCGCCGGGTCCGGTCGTACTGCCGGTTCGCGTTCGACACGGGCGACTCCGGGAACGGGCTGTGTACCGGGGCCGTGCAGGAGATCGCCGAGCGTTTCGGGCGGCACTTCGGGGTGCGGGGCCGGGCGAGTTGGGAAGCCGACGCTTAAAGCCGCGCCAGCCATTTCATCAAGTGGTGAGCGCGAACGCACTCCCTTTGCGAGGATCACTTCGATGGTTCGTTTTCTCATTACTGGTACGATGGCGTATTGCGTTTTGTGAGTTTCCCTCGCTGGCGCGTCGGGCTAACAATCCGATCTTGTTAGCCCGACTCGCCAGCGAGGGAAACTTTGTGAACCACGAGAGAGTTCATACCTCCGTTTCGCTACTTCGTTTTTGTCTGAATCTCCCAGTTTTTCTCGTTCGATCCGGCCTTCACCTCAAGGGTAAGCGTCGTTTTGTCGTTGTACTCGGCG
>JAYSKW010000586.1:0-12770 GCA_043726085.1 Limnoglobus sp. | reverse complement strand
GGAACGGAGCCCGTTCCTTCAAAGCCGCCCGAGCGCGACGCCGTTGCAGTACGGCGTCGGCAACGATAATCGCCACCGCTACCCAGACGCACGCGAGTGCCGCCCAGTCGTACCATTGCCGCGTTTCGTTCAACACGAACACGGCAATCAGCAATTGCACCGTCGGTGAGACGTGTTGAATGAAGCTGATCGCGAGCAATTCCAACCGCTTTAAGGCCATCGCGAACGCGACGAGCGGGACGACCGTGACCACGCCGCTAAGCGCGAGTAAGCCGTTAAGCCGCAGATCGGGGCCGAAACTGCCGGTGCCAATAGCGCTGAGGTAAACGAGATACGCGACGCTGAACGGTAACAGGATGAGCGTCTCGCCCATCAGGCCGGTGGCACTGTCGACGGGAGTCACTTTCCGCACCAAACCATAGAGGCCGAACGAGATCGTCAGCGAGACCGCGAGCCACGGGAACGACATTGCCGCAATCGAGGGAATCAGGATGGCGATAGCGACGATCGCGAGTGCGGGGTAGTGGGCCGGCCGAAGTTTTTCGCCGAGAAAGACCGTGCCGAGGAAGGCGTTCACCAACGGCATCATGAAGTATCCGAGGCTCGCCTCGGCGACGTTGCCGCGAACGACCGCGTAGATGTACAGCAGCCAGTTGAGCGCGAGTAACCCCGCACTCAGCGCGAGAATCAACATCAGTCTACGCGATCGCAACAGTGCTGCGACTGCTTTCCAGTTACCGAGATACGTCGTCAGAATCGCAAGTACGCCGATCGACCAGACGATGCGGTGCGCGAGAATTTCCTGTGCGGGCACGTGGCGAACGAACAGGAAGTAAAGCGGGATCAGCCCCCACCACGTATACGCGATCAACCCGAAGAGATACCCAGATCGCACGCTCGCCGAAGAAGTATCAGACACCGATACACCCTTTCGCGCCCCGGATTGCGGGGCGGTAAAGTAATTTCTCTTTTACACCGTGGGGAAATCACCCAGCGCCTTCGCGAGCAACTGATGGAAGTAGTACCCGGCGTTCTCGCGGCGGACGCTGAATCGGCCCGCGTGAAACGATCGACTGCCGAGGCCGCGTTGGACGTCTTCGCAGATTTTCACATCTTCGTTTTGCACCGTTTCGGCCACGGCGAGGCTGGCATTTGCGAAGTCGCTCGACGTACCGGTGGCGAAGTAAAAATCGAACGTCACGCGGCAACGCTCCGGGCCGAGGGGAATCACCCAATTCGTGTCCATCACACCACTGTAGAGGTTGATCATTGCGTTCGGGTAAACCCACCAGTAGGCGGCGCGGTCGCCGGTTCGCGTACTGCCGACGGTGCCAATGCTCGGTTGTAATGGGCAACTTTGCAAGATCGTGTAGCCGTGCGTCGTCGTTGCATACTCGCGGTAATCGAGAACCCCCGCAAGACTCGGGTGGATCGTGTTCACGTGATAACCGCCATCGAGATAATTATCGACGTACACCTTCCAGTTGCAGTTTAAGTCGTACGACCGGCGAGCGAACCACTTCAGCCCATCGAATGCATTTTGACCCCAGTCTGGTAACGGAGCGAGAAACTGCGGCAGCGGTTCGCGCACGACACCGAGATGCACCCACACGAACGGCCCCCACTCGGCTACGGCGACGGGAACCAGCCCGTTGTCTTCCTTGCGAAAGTCGCACACGCCATCGAACTCCGGCGTGCCGCGAAGTTGCCCGGCCAGGTCGTACGTCCAGCCGTGGTAACGACAACGCAGCTTTGTGAGCGTGCCGCATTCCTCCGTCGTCAGCGGCGCGGCCCGATGCCGACAGACGTTGAAAAACGCGCGCAACATGCCATCCTCGCCGCGCACAACGAGGATCGGTTCACCCGCCACATCGACCGTTAAGAACTGCCCGCTGTTCGCAACCTGTTCGCAGCGCCCCACCAATTGCCACGATTGACCGAACACTCGTTCGCGTTCGCGCAGATGCATCTCTTCTCCGAAGTACCACGAAGCCGGTATTGTTGCGGCCCGCTCGAGCGGCAATATCGGGTTGAAGTCGGTCATTGTAGTCCTTTTCACGCGAGCACTTCCAACAATCAACTACCAACCAATCACTACTGACTTTCGTACAATACGTTAGGAATAGCCGCAAGAGGTTGAACTGTGAGTACGCCCGATGGGACCGTGTCCGATACGACAATTTCGGGGAATGCTGTCCATGGCACTATCAAACAAACGACTGAGATGGAAGTCGTTTCGTCGACGCGATCGGCATTGCTGAGTCCGCCGCCCGGTTACGAACTGCTCGACGAACTGGGTCGCGGTGGGATGGGCGTCGTCTACAAAGCCCGAGACACGAACTTGGGCCGATTGGCTGCGATCAAGATGATCCTCGGCGGTCGATACACCGATCCCGTTTCGCAAGCTCGCTTCCTCATCGAAGCCGAAGTGATCGGGATGCTCCAACATCCAAACGTCGTCCAAGTGTACGGGTTCGGGCAACATGAGGGCCAGCCGTACTTCGCACTGGAATACGTCGATGGCGGTAACCTCGCCGAAAAAATCGCCCAGGGCGTGCGATTTACTCCCGAAGACGCAGCCAAGTTCGTACTCAAACTCGCGGAAGCGATGGCGGCCGCGCATGCCAAAGGGATCGTCCACCGCGACTTAAAACCGGGTAACATTCTGCTCTCGTCCGATGGTTCGCCGAAGATCACCGACTTCGGGATTGCAAAACACGGAAATGCGGACTTCACCGCAACGGGTGCGGTACTGGGCACGCCTGCTTACATGAGCCCCGAGCAAGCGGCGGGAAGAACGCACGAAATCGGCACTTCATCCGACGTCTATTCGCTCGGCGTCATTCTCTACGAATTACTGACGGGCAAACCGCCATTCCGCGCTGAAACCAGCTTGCAAACGATGAAAATGGTCATCGAGCGCGATCCGGATCGCATTCGGAATTCCGTCGCGCAGACGCCACGCGATCTCGAAACGATCTGCATGCACTGCCTGAAAAAAGAACCGTCGCAACGCTACGCGACCGCAGCGGCTTTGGCCGACGATCTGCGAGCATACCTCGGCGGTCAAACGATCACCGTTCGCCCGACTACATGGCCGGAACGCTTCTGGCGCAAGTGTGCCCGACATCCGGCGTTGACGGCACTGACGACACTATTGCTGCTGATGTGCATCATCGTGCCGCCGGTGCTTTGGTCGTACCGTCAACAAGTTCGTGCGGAATCGGGCCTCCGACAGCAAGAGCAAAACGCGCGCGAATCGGCCGAACGCGCCGCGGCCACGCAGGAGTATTTTGCGAACTTCAATCGCGTGCTACGGCGGATCGCCTTACCGAAAGCGGGCTGGACTTGGGAGGCCAGCGAAGAGTTAGCAGCAGCGGCGAAAGTGAACACGACACTCAAGGATTTGGTCGAACTGCGCTCCGCCGTGCTGGAAACCGAAGCGGCGGTCGATCTACGACTCGCGGGCACGGTCTGTCCGGTCACGGCGAATTCTGCCGCGATGATCGCGTGTAGCGCCGACGGCAAGTGGCTCGCCGTCGCGGATCGCCGCGTGGGAACGAGCCGATTGTCGTGCATTTTGCGATTGTTCGACGCGAATACGCTGGAGTTGAAGCACGATCTGAGCTTTCCCAACGGGGATCTTTTCAACGTCGCCAAACCCGACGGTACGCGATGCATCGCCTTCAGCCCCGACAGCAAGTGGCTTCTGATCGGCACGCGGAGCGGCCACATTCACCGCTGGAAGCTCGACGATCCGAAGTTACCGATGACGACGTGGACCGGTATCGCGTCCGAAGCGGCGAGCGTGGCGTTCGACCCCGAATCGAAGACTGCGTTCGCGATTCACAAAGACTTCCAAGTCACGCGGCGCGAACTCGCCGGCGACGGTAAAATCACGCACCAGATCCAAGCGACGCTTGCGGGCTACGGTCCTCACGTGACGTTCCTGGCAACCAACCCGGTCCGCTACGATGCCACCGAAGCCCAGCGTAACGCCTCGCCGAATGCGTTGCACGTGGCCGCGTCGGGGCGGAACCAACTGCTGAACCCCGATACGCTTCAGGAAATCCCGAGCCCGTATATTTATTGGCAATATCGCAAGGGTGAGTCGCCCGGTTTGACGTCGGCGTATTTCGACCCGACGACGACCGCGATGTACGCGCATTTTGAAAATTCCATCCAACGTTTCGATGGCTATTCGCACGTGCCATCGGGCACGTTTTTCGGTGGCCGCAAAGATGCGGCGACATCCCGTTTCGCCTGTTCCCCCGACGGCCAATTGCTCGCGGGTGTGACGATGCAAAGCCGCTTGTTACTCGCAACGACCCGGACGGCGAAGACCGTCGCCGAAACGTACGTGGGCAAAATCTACGATCTCGCGTTCAGCCGGGATGGTCGACGCTTGTTCGTCGTCAACGATACGGGCGTGTTGCAGTTCGCCGTACGCCGTCCCAGCCAACCGGAAACGACCCAACTGAGTAGCTACCCAATCTGGCAATTTGCCCCCAATCCGGGAACGAACGACGAACGGCGCGTCATGACGCTCGGCGGGATGAAGTTCGGCACGTATCAGGCGATTTATGCCGAACGGAGCGAGCAAAAAACGGCACGGGACGTGCAGAAGATTCTCGGGTTCGTTCAAAGTAACGACGACAGCCAAGTCATTATCGACGTGCCCAAAGCGAAACGCTCGATTATCTCGCTCAACGGTTCGTATCTGTACAACTGCGATCGCAAGACATCGGAACTGCAATCGCTCGTCAAGCCGACGAAACTTGTGGTCGCCATGGCGTACGATCCCGATGGGCAGACGTTCTGGACGGCGGAAGGGGCCACCGTGCAGTTACGATCTAGTAGCGATGGTCGAGAGTTAAACAAATGGAGCAACATTCTCGACGTGTCGAGCGGACGTGGCAGCGTCGTCGCTCTGGCCGCCGGTTCGCGCGGGGTCGTCGTCGGGTGCCGCGATGGGCAGTTCGTTTACTTGAAAAGTCAGACCGCCGAACGGATGCAGAGTTGGGCGATACCGAACGAAACTCCCACACTCATGGCACAACTGCCCGATGAATCGGCCGTTCTCGTCGGAACCGAATCGGGGAACATTCTCGGCTACAAATTGCCCGTAGCGACATCTCGATTGAATCTCAAAGCCCATGATGGCCGCATCGTCGGCCTCGCGATCCATCCAAAAAACGAGTTCGTCGCCACCGCCGGCAGCGACGGACAAGTGACACTCTGGACGTGGCAAGGTGCCACATTGCAGAGGCTCGCACATCTCTACCCATCGGGTTCACTGGCCGTGCGTCAACTCGCGTTCTCCTCCGATGGCAGTCGACTACTCGTGCTGCACGAGGAAGCGCACGGCATCCACAGTTGGGATCTATCCGCATTACGCAAACGCCTGCAAGAACTCCAGATCGACTGGTAGACCATTGACTTCGCATGGCGTACCTGCGACTCTGAGAGTGAGATATCCCTTTGGAGTGACCGTTATGATACGTCGAATCTGGCTTCTATTCGTGCTGATCCTCGCGGCATCACCCGCCATCGCGGCCGACCCGAAGAAGCCGACAGTGACGGTCGATAAAGAGAAGAAAGCCGTCATCATCGATGCCATCATTGCCCCACGAAAACTCGCCCATTTAGCGGAAATCTATCCGATTGAACTGATCGCCGGTTGGGCGCACCCCAAGGGCAAGAAAGCGCACGAAACCGTGGTGATTATCGAAGCCAATCCGAGTGAGGTTCACAAGGCACTCGAAGATCTCGGCATCAAACCCGGCAAGCCCGCACGCGGCGAAGGTACTCAGGCTGAAGGCCCCGATGTGGCAGTTTTCATTGAAGTTGCGGCCGGCGATGGCCCCGCTAAAAAGCTGAGCGTCGACAAATTCCTCGTCGATCCGAAGACGAAGAAGCCGTTTCCCAAGAACGTCAAGTTTCGCTTCACCGGATCGGTGATGTCGCAAGAAGCCCCCGATAAACCGGAGAAAAAGTACGGTGCGGACCTCACCGGAACGCTGATTGCGGTGTTCCCCGTGACCGACGAAACCGTGTTGCAATCGAGTTTGACGATGAAGGAAGAGAAGTATTTGAAGTTGGAAACGAACAAAGACACGCTACCCAAAGAAGGCACTGCCGTGAAACTCGTCCTCGAAGTGGTGGGCAAATAATGCGTATTGCACTCTACAAATTCAGCCTCATCGCAGCCATCGCTTGCGGTTGTTCAGCACAAGCTCCCGAAACAGCGAAGGTCGAGGTTGTGCCCACTCTGGCCATCGTCGCGATCCCCGGAACGGCACCCGTGAAACCGGTCGAAGCCCCCGCGGCGAAACCGTTCGCTTTCGCTGCGGATCTCACCGGCAAACAAGTGGCGAACGTCTCGGTACCAACTGCGCCGGCGTCGCCTGTCGTTGCGAAAGTGTCGGCTCCGCAATCTCGCACATCGTCGGCGGATCGCGGCGAAGTGCCGCTGACGAAGCCGTTGGTGACGGTAGCCACATTGCCGCCACTCGTGCGAAAACCGAACCTGCCGACGCCGCCCAACGAAGGTGTACCACGCACCCTCGGCAACGCAGCCACGGTCGATTTGTCGCACATTCGCATGCCCGAATCGCCGTTGATTCGCGGTGCCGTGCGCCTCGAACCGAGCGGCTCCGACGTGCCCCGGCTCGCGCAACAAGTGGTCGAACGCGCCGCCATCGACGACCCGACCGCCGAAATTTCGACCGAGCGAATCATCCGAACGATGCTGACCGCACCCGCGCTCACGGCCCCATTTTTGAAGTTGCTACTGCCCGATCCGTTCGAGTTCCGCGAACACGTCCGCGAGAAACCGACTGCCGAACTCGCCGCCACGCCCGTGATCGTGCTGCCCAAGCGGCCATAGTTGCAGGAAGCGATTCCGATGTACGTCGAATCCGTGACGATGACCGACTTTCGCTGCTTCGAGAAAGCGGTAGGCACGTTCGTTTATCCAAGGAAAGAAGGACTTCCCGAAGACGCACTCGACAACGTCACGCTACTGATGGGCATCAACGGGGCCGGAAAGACGAGCACGCTTCGCGGTGTAGCGCTGGCACTGCTCAGCCCGATAATCGCGCAATCCGGGCTGTATCCGCGATACCTCGTGCGACGAGTTTCACCCGGTATTCGGGAGCCAATCGAGGAAGCGAAAATCGCATGTGGTATCAACGACGATATCGAATGCCCGAACAAAGAATTGCGGTTACTCAGAAATGAAAAATCTGACACGTCACTTTTAATACGAAGTTTCGATGATGCTGAATATTTCTATGGATTTTCATGGCATGGAAATGGTCATAGTACGATCGGTGGTCCATCGTTGAGAGGTGTTGTTGGACAAGCTGAAGTTGACGAAAATTATCCTTTAAGTTCCTTCTATTCCGAATCCAGTCCCGATTATTTCCTCCTCGGATACGGCGCGTCGCGGCGAACCGAGTATCTGGAAAATATCGATTCGCAGCGATCGCGTCGGCGACATCCGCGGTTTCAGCGGGTGGCGGGCTTATTCGAGGAATTCATCACGCTTTACCCGCTCGCCGCGTGGTTTCCGTTGCTGAAAGCGAAGGCAAGAACGAAGGAAATTCGCGATTTATTGAACCGCCTGTTGCCCGATGGCACGACGTTTACCGGCGAGTGCAAAGAGGGCGATGGCCTGTTCGAACACAACGGCGTGACGCTGCCGTTCAGCGCATTGTCCGATGGCTATCGTTCGTATATTGGCCTCGTTGCGGACATGCTCTATCACATGCAATATGTCTGTACGAATAAAATGAAGCTCACTTCACTTTCCGGCATCGTCATGATCGACGATATTGACGTTCACCTCCACCCCGAATGGCAACGGACCGTGGTGCCGAAACTTGCCACGACGTTTCCGAAATTGCAATTTATCATTACCAGCCACAGTCCACTCGTGGTTGGTACTCTTCATGCGGCGAATATCCGCGTGGTCGAAGACAATCAGATCCACGAGTACGCGGATCGCGTTCACGGGCTGAGTGCGGACCAAATACTAACGAGTCGATACTTCGGGCTTTCGTCCGCGCGATCTCCCGATGCGGAAAAGTTATTGAACAAGAAGGCAAAGCGTGTTGCGGACAATCACGACCCGAAGGCCGCACTCGATTTCATTCGCGAACTGACGGGTAAAACCCAAAAGTAGCCATGATTCGCTATCCGATCACCTTGGCAGAACTCGAACGAAAGGTCGATGCTCTGGCCCCGACGTGGCGTGCCCGTGCCAAAACCCGCACGACCAAATATCAGGCCGCCGGGAAGTATTCGGAGCCGCCTTCCGCGATCTGGTCCGAAGTGAAGCCGGTATTCATGGAGATTCAGCACAATAAATGTGCGTATTGCGAACGTCGGTTGGCGTCGGCGAGTTTCGGCGGCGCGGTCGAACACGACCTCGAACACTTTCGCCCGAAATCCTCGGTCGTCGATTGGCCCGACGCGAGAACATTCACTTTCTCGATGGGCACTGCCAGTGTGGCGGGGTATTTTTGGCTCGCCTACCACCTGCTCAACTACTCGGCATCGTGCAAGAAGTGCAATAGTGGCTTGAAACTCAACTATTTCCCCGTCGCAGCGATTCGGGGGGCCGCTGCGAACGATCCTGTCGCACTCGTCGATCTCGAAAAGCCGTTTCTGATTTATCCGATCGGCGACATCGACGACGATCCTCAGGAACTGATTACTTTCGATGGCTTGAACGCAATCTCCGTGAAGAAGACCGGACCGAAACGACGTCGTGCCGATGTGACGATCGCGTTCTTTCGTTTGAACGATGCGAGCCGCGAAGAACTCTTCCGCGGGCGTGCCGAGCGTTTGCGGGAACTCGGCACGGCATTAGAAACGATCGGCGATCCGGGCACATCCGAGGCACGAAAAACCATGGCGAAGCGGGATGTCTCGCAGATGTTGCGCCCTTCGAGCGAACACGTGTCCTGTGTGCGGGCGATGATCGACTTGTACGAAGCCGATACACCGCAAGCGCGAATACTAATCGAAGCCGCACGCGATTACCTCGACTCCGTGGGTTGATCTTACCCCTTCTGCACGGCGAGGCCTTTACCCGTCCAGCCGGACCAGCCGCCGTCCATGCTGATGACGTTCGTGTAGCCCATTTTGATGAGATTATCGGCGGTGAGCACCGAGCGGAAACCGCCGCCGCAGTAGAGGATTACCTCCGTCGCTGGATCGGGAATCACCGTTTCCACGTCGCGTTCCATGACGCCCTTGCTAATGTGAATCGCCCCTGGAATGTGGCCGGCGACATACTCGCTCTCTTCGCGGACATCGACCAATAGTAGCGTTTCCCCCGCTTCGATCCGCATCGCGACGTCGGCGACCGTGCATTCCGTCACGCGCGTTTTCGCATCGGCAACGATCTTCAAAAACCCTGGCGAATGCTGCTTAGCCATGTTCCACATCTCCTCATTTTGTTGACTGTCACCGTTCATTCTGCGAATTCGTGGACGGTATCAAACAAAAAACCGGGCGAAACTCGCCCGGTTCCTAGTAATCGCCCGGTTGAGACGAATAATCGAGCACAAACCGTGCCATTTACTTGATGAACCGGTTGAAGTAATTCTCGAGCATCTCCTGGCGGCCGGAGCTGTTCTTGTCGGGGTTGCCCTTCTTCAGCATGTAGGCTTCGAGTGAGGTGAAATCGGCTTTGCCGCTCTCGATTTCCGCGCCGATGCCGCTGTCCCAACTCGCGTAACGCTCTTTCACGAACGACTTGAGGAAGCCGTCTTTGCGGATCGCGGCGGCGATCTTCAGCCCGTGCGCGAAGGCGTCCATCCCGCCAATGTGCGCGTGGAACAGATCGACCGGCTCGAAGCTCTCGCGGCGCACTTTCGCGTCGAAGTTCAGGCCGCCCTTACCGAGGCCGCCCTGGTTCAGCACCGCGAGCATCACCTGCGCCGTCTGGTAAAGGTTCGTCGGGAACTGATCGGTATCCCAGCCAATGAGTTCGTCGCCGCGGTTCGCGTCGATGCTGCCGAGCATGCCGTAACTGCTGGCGTATGTCAGTTCGTGCGCCATCGTGTGCCCGGCGAGCGTCGCGTGATTCGTCTCGATGTTGAACTGGAAATCTTTGTCCAGGCCGTACGTTTTCAGGAACGCCATGCACGCGGCACAATCGCTATCGTATTGGTGCGTCGTCGGTTCCTTCGGCTTCGGCTCGATCAGGAACTGCCCCGTGAAGCCGATCTTTTTCTTGTGTTCGACCGCAAGGTGCAGGAACTTCGCGAGGTGGTCGAACTCGCGGCGCAAGTCCGTGTTGTGCAGATTGTGATAACCTTCGCGTCCGCCCCAAAACACATAGTTCGTGCCGCCGAGTTCCTTCGTGACTTCGAGCGCCTTCTTGACTTGCGCCCCCGCATACGCAAACACGTCGGCGTTGCAGCTCGTCGATGCCCCGTGGACGAACCGCTTGTTGCTGAACAAGTTCGCGGTGCCCCAGAGCAACTGGATGCCCGTTTCGGCTTGTTTGAGCTTGAGTTTTGCGGCAATCGTGTCGAAAATCGCGTTCGTTTCGGCGAGGTCTTTGCCTTCGGGGGCGACATCGCGATCGTGCCAGCAGTAGTACGGCGCACCGAGTTTGGACACCAACTCGAACATCACATCGACGCGCCGCAGCGCGACTTCGACCGGCGAACCGCCCAGATCGTCCCACGGTCGCTCGGCACAACCGGGGCCGAACGGGTCCGCACCGGTGCCACATATCGTGTGCCAATAGCAGACCGCGAAGCGAAGGTGATCTTTCATCGTCTTGCCGTCGACGACTTCGCTGGCGTTGTAATGGCGGAACGCGAGCGGGTTCTTGCTATCCGGCCCTTCAAAGGGGATGCTGGGAATGTCGGGGAAGAACGCAGACATCGGGTATCTCGCAGTGAGAGGAAATCGCTTCTAGAAAACGTAGGAGTCGCGTACCGAAGCGGGTAGGCATGACGAGCTTTTGACACCGCACATCGTCATTTCAACAGGATATTACTATCCGCGATTCGCAAAGTTCATCGACTCCCCTGCTCTGTTTCGTCGTGCCATTCCGTTGCGTTTGACTTCTCGACTAAAAACCTAAATTGAGCGTATCCATTGGAGCGAGCCACATGACAAACACCGATACATTCGATCTCATTATCATCGGAGCGGGGCCGGGTGGGGAAACGGCTGCGGTTACGGCGGCGCTTTAGGGTAAGCGCGTAGCGGTGATCGAGAAGAACGCACAGCCGGGTGGGTCGGCCGTCAACACGGGTACGGTGCCGAGCAAGACGTTGCGCGAGACGGCACTCGCGCTGTCGGGGTTGAAGTCGCGCGACCTTTACGGCGTCGATCTCTCGATTCGACGCGGCACGACCATCAACGATCTCGTACGCCACGAACGCACCGTTCGAGTCGGCGAACAGACGCGCATTCGCGATGCGTTCGCACATCACCACATCGCACTCATTCACGGCAAAGGTGAGTTCGTAGACCCGCATTCGATCCTCGTAACGAAGCCCGATGGCACGACGGCGTCGCTACGCGGCGAAAACATCATCATTGCCATCGGCAGCGTGCCGATGCGACCGCCGGGCATTCCGTTCGAGCACAACCGCATTCACGATTCGGACGAATTGCTCGACATTCGCGAACTACCGCGTTCGATAGCCGTCGTCGGGGCGGGCGTCATCGGTAGCGAGTATGCGTGCATGTTCGCCGCGATTGGCGTGCCGACGTTCCTCGTCGACGGTCGCAATACGCTGTTGCCGTTCGTCGATTCGGAACTGTCGCTGGCACTCGCCAGCGCGATGCAATCGCTCGGCATTCAGTTCATTTGGAACGAAAATGTGCAAGCCTGCCCGGACCCCGGCAACGATTGCGTGAGGTTGACGCTCTCGAGCGGGCGGCAACTCGAAGTCGATCATGCGCTCATTTGTGCGGGGCGAATGTGTCGCACGCCGGAACTGAAACCCGAACTCGCGGGTGTGGTACTTTGCGAAAAAGGCCGCGTGCCGGTGAACGCGAATTTCCAAACGAACGTGCCGCACATTTACGCGGTCGGCGATGTCATCGGCTACCCTGCCCTGGCGTCAACGAGCGCCGAGCAGGGCCGTGAAGCCGCCGCGTATATCTGCGATCCGAACTGCGACGATGCATGTGCCGCACCGGTGCTGCCGACTGGGATTTACACGATCCCCGAACTCAGTGCGGTCGGTGCTACGGAACAGGATCTGAAGAAGAAAAATGTCGATTACGTGGTGGGGCGGGCGAGCTACAACGACGTGCCGCGCGGCAAGATCATCGGAGATAAAACGGGATTCTTGAAGTTGCTTTTCCATCGACATACGCGAAAGTTACTCGGTGTACACATCATCGGCGAGTTGGCTACCGAGGTCGTTCACATCGGCGTGATGGCGATGATGGCCGAGGGCGGCATCAATCTGCTCTTGCGAACGTGCTTCAACTACCCGACGCTGGGCGAATTGTACAAACACGCGGCGCTCGATGCCGAACGCCGCCTCGCGGTCATTTCGTAGTCAATGCCAGCCGGATGCGGACATTATTTTTTTCCGCTTGGCGAAGGTGCGCTCAATCGCTCTTTCGATACATCGGGCACGTCGAGCTTCTCGATCAGTTCCTTGACCATCTTCAACGTGGCATCGTCGGCGATCACGATCAGCGAGTTCGTGCGGGCATCGGATGCGATTTTCACGCGGTTGCCAGTAGTGACGGGCGGACCACCAAAACCACTCGGC
>JAYSKW010000585.1:0-3306 GCA_043726085.1 Limnoglobus sp. | reverse complement strand
TAACGGAACCAATCGATTTTGGGACGAAGACCTCCGAAACAACGGTTGGAAAGACCACGAATTCAAAGGTTGGGCAACGGATAAAGGCGAGACGTTCATCGATGATGATCTACTCGGTTACATGATCGCCGAAGCAGCAAAGGCGGAGGCAGGCGATGAGAACGATCCGGACCCGAAGAAAAAGAAAGGGTCTGCCTCAGTTCGCCGTGCCGTACTGGAAGTCACCCGAGCTGTGTCGCTGACGCCTTGGGCGGGGGATGTCACATTTAACGCCGCTTCGCCGGGGGCCACGCCTTCCGCGCAGAAGAAAGGCAACAATCCCGTGCCCTACGGTACTGAGGTCCATGCCACGCGCTACCAGTACGGTATCGCGCTGACGCCAGAGCGACTTCGCGACAAATCCCGGGCGGCGAAGGCGATTCATGCTCTTTGCAACCTCGGCACCGTCGCGGGCAACCACGGTCGCGTCTTTTTCGACTTCTAGCCGGAAGCGGTCGTCTTCCGCCTAACACCCGACCCCGCACCGCGATTGCTGTACTGCTTTGAAACGCCCGATGAGGGCACGTCCGTCGACGCCAAAAAGTTGATTCAACGCCTCGACTGCGGCGACATCGACGCGAAGGAACTGATCCTCGGTGTCGCCGATCTCGAATCGAAGTTGGCGACCGATCTCAAGGCCAAAGGTGTGCAAGTCTTCGGCGTGAAAAACGCCTGCGTCGAAGCCGTGAAGCGGATCAACACCGAACTCAAAATCAAGGAGTGACCCCGATGCTCGGCATCTACGTCACCGTTCCCATCGCCTGTTTCCGCAAGGGGCTGGCGAGGGAGTATCTCGAAACCGAAGCGCTGCCGCCGCCGGCGACTTGCTACGGCTTCCTGCTCTCGCTCGTTGGCGAGACGGATCGCCGCAAACACATCGGCGTTCGGGTCGCGCCGGTTCTCTTGAACAAACCGCCAACCAGCGTGGTACTACGCACCGTCTGGCGGGTGAAGAAAATGCCACTCGGTTCCTCCGGCAACACTCGTCCGGATTACCAACAACTGTTGTCCGAAGTGCAACTCGTCATCTGGCTCGATTCCACCGAAGAGTCTGGCGACAAGCTCGAAGATCGAGTCCGGAATGCCCTCACCAACCCCGCCAGCGTTTCCCGTTTCGGCGGGTTGTCGCTTGGCGAAAGTACGCACATGGTCGATGAAGTTTGCTTCATCGACCGAGTACAGAATCGATTGCCGAAGGAAGGCCGAGCGTTCCTCACGGCCCCAAAAGGCCGACTGACGCTGCCCGTGTGGGTCGATCACGTCGGCTCCGCAAGAACCCGCTACGCCGTCGGCAATTTGGAACAGTTGCCAATCTTACCCCCTTCCATGGATCGGATGCCGCGAATCTCCCCCGAGTAAATCTCATGCTCCCGTTACCCGTTCTCGACTCGCATCGGCCTCCGGTGCGGGTGATGGCTTTGCACGCGCTGGCGTACTGCCAACGCCTCTGTTACCTCGAAGAAGTCGAAGAAATCCGCGTGGCGGATCAGCGCGTCTTTGCCGGACGCCAACTCCATGCCGCGCTCGAAGCCGATGACGAAGGCGAGTCCACGCAACTCGAACTCGCTTCAGATTCGCTCGGGATTTTGGGCAAGGTCGATTGCCTGAAGCGGCGCGATGGCTCATACGTGCCGTACGAACACAAACGCGGGCGGAACGCCAAAGACGACGCGGGCCAGCCGACGGCGTGGCCGTCGGATCGGCTTCAAATCATTGCGTATACCGTGCTCCTCGAAGAAACCTTCGGCCAAACGATCCCCGAGGGGCGCGTGCGCTATCACGCGGCGAACGTCACGGTGCGCGTCCCGATTGACGAGGCGGCACGCGCCGACTTGCAAACCGCAATCGTCGAAGCGCACCGGCTCCGCGAATCGTTGGAACGCCCGCCGATCACCGAGAACGGGCGACTGTGCGAGAAGTGTTCGCTCGCCCCCGTCTGCCTCCCCGAAGAAGTCCGCCAGGACCGCGAACCCGAGCGCGACCCCGTGCGATTATTTCCACCGGATCGCGATGGCACCACGCTCCACGTCGTCGCGCAGGGGACGTCGATCGGCATCAGTTACGACTCACTGGTGGTGAAGCCCCGCGAAGGCCCGGTCGTGAAGCACCCGGCCCGCGGCATCGACACCGTCCTGCTGCACGGCTTCAACCAGATCAGCACGCAGGCGATCCGCAAGTGCGTCGAACACGGCATCGGCGTCCATTGGCTCAGCGTCTCCGGGCACCACACCGCGAGCCTGGTGCCGACGGCGGGGCAGGTGCAGCGCCGCATCCGGCAGTACCACGCGCTGACCGACGAGGACACGTGCCTGCGTCTGGCGAAGCAGTTGGCGGCGGCAAAGGTCGAAGGGCAGTACCGTTACCTCATGCGTGCGAGCCGTGGCGATGAGGAGTCCCGCACCGAGATTCAACGTTCGCTCGATGGGATTCAACCGCTACTCAGCCAGATTGCGAATGTGACGAACCGCGATTCACTACGCGGTTTGGAAGGGTCCGCCGCCGTGCACTACTTCGCCGCCGTCCGCAAACTGCTAGGTTCGCAAGTTCACGAAGGGTTCCATTCGGAAAGCCGGTCGCGCCGCCCCCCGCAAGATCGCTTCAACGCGCTACTGAGTTACGGCTACGGAATGCTCCATACCGCAGTCACGCGCGCGTTATTGGCCACCGGCCTCGAACCGGCACTCGGCTTCTTTCACACGCCACGCTCGGCGGCCTATCCGCTCGTGCTTGATCTCATGGAACTCTTCCGCGTCACACTGTGGGACATGCCAATGATCGGCTCGCTCAATCGCGGGCAGTGGGATCCGGATGCGGACTTCAGCGTCACGCGAACGAAAGTGTGGCTTTCGGATAGCGGACGCAAGAAAGCGATCGGCCTCTTCGAAGATCGCCTGCAAGAAAACTGGAAGCACCCCGTGCTGAACTATTCGCTCAGTTACGGACGCACAATCGAACTCGAAGCCCGACTGTTAGAGAAAGAGTGGACCGGCGAACCCGGATTGTTCGCCCGAAGCCGATTGCGCTAAGGTGCCACATGATCGACACAAAATGGTGGCTGATCGGCTACGACGTTCGCGATCCAGACCGTTTGCGTAAATGCGCAAAGCACATGGAAGGTTACGGCGTCCGCGTGCAGTATTCCGTATTCCGCTGTTGGATGACGCGCCGCGAAGTCGAAAGACTACGGTGGGAGTTGACCGAACTCCTGAAACCTGAAGACGACGTGATGCTGATTCCGTTATGCAGCCACTGCGTGTCGGGCATCGT
>JAYSKW010000584.1:0-2773 GCA_043726085.1 Limnoglobus sp. | reverse complement strand
CAAGTCGTCGAAGCGTTCGACACGGTGCAAACCTACACCGTGAACCGCCCGGTTTATGAATCGCAAGTTCGCGAAGAGCGCTACACGGTCAACGTGCCGTACGCTCGCGAATTCACCGTCTCGATCCCGTATTCTACGTACCGCCAAGTCGTCGATCAGCACGTTCGTCAAGTTCCGTACACGGTGAATCGACAGGTCGTGCAAGAGTACCAGGTTTCGATTCCGTACTCGACTTATGAGCGGGTATACCAGCAAAATTTCCGCCAGCAATGCTACATTGTCAATCGACCCGTCGTGGAAGAGTATCAAGTCCCCGAATGCTACACAACGTACAGCACTGTGTACGATCAGCACGTTCGCGAACAGCGATACACGACGTATCACACGCAGGTCGAATGCTATCAAGTGCCCGTCACGCACACCACGCAGCACCCGGTTTACGAGCAACACTGTCGCGAGCATCGCTACACGACGTATCGCAACGAAGTGCAAAACTATCAGGTGCCCGTTACGCACTACACGTATCGCCCCGTGTACGAGAACCACACGACGCACACGCCCGTTACGATGTACCGCACCGAGACCGATTACCGCACCGAAACCCGCACGAGCTACACGTGCGAACCGGTGACCACGCAGCGAATTAATCGCGTCTGTTCGGGGCGCTATGAGACGATCACGGAAGAGATCCCTGGTCCAGTCGTCACGCAGTGCGTGCGGCTGCCCGGCACGTGCGTGTTCGACCCCTGTACTTGCACGAGCCGCTACTGCCCCGGCCCGGTCGTTCAGCAACAAGTCCAGTGCCCGAGCCGCACGGTCTGCCGACAAGTGTGGGTGCCGACCGAGGAATTCCAAACGGTGAACGAAACGCACTACGTGCGGAAACCGGTTTGTACCACCGTGCAAATACCCGTCTGCCGAACGGTGCCTTACACCGTCATGCAGCCCCGCACGCACACGACATGCCGCATGGAACGCCAAGAGCACACGCAGATGGTGACTCGCCAGAACTGCTATCGCGTGCCCGAAGAACGAGTCGTGCAGATTCCGTACACGACATGCCGAATGGAATGCCGCCAACACACGCAGATGATCACGAAGCAGCGTTGCTACAAGGTGGCACAAGAGCACGTTCGACAAATTCCGTACACGACCTGCCGCGTAGTTGCGCAGCAGAACACGCGAATGGTTACGAAACGCCGCTGTTACAGTGTGCCCGAAACGAAGACGGTGCAGATCCCGTATACGACTTGCCAGATCGTCAAGCACGATCACGTTCGCTACGAAACGCGCCGCAACTGTTACAACGTTCCCGAGACGTTCGTTCGCGATGTGCCTTACACGACGTGCCGTACCGTTCGCGAAGATCACGTTCGCCAGGAAGTTCGTCGCACTACGGAATGCGTCCGCGAGGAGCGCGTTCGGCACATCCCGTACACGACGTGCCGCATCGTCCCCGAGCAACACCAAAAGGTCGTTCGCCAATGCGTGACGCGGTGCGTGCCCGAGACCCACGTGCGTTACGTGACGCGGACGTCGTGCCGAATGGAAGCGTTGCAATCGTGCCGAATGGTGCCAGTCACGACGTGCGAAATGGAAGCGTACACGGTAACCACCTGCGTACGCCGTTACGTGCCAGTGTGTATTCCTGGCTGCAATTAGTTCCCGCTGAGGATCGCGCCGACTTGCTGAATCGTAGTCGGTGGCGGCGCGATTGTCACATTCCCGCTTCGCACCAGCGTCTCCCACTTTTCCGGTTCGGCGGGCATCGACTGCCCCGTGAGGTTTACCAAAGACTCATGCGCTCGCCCGGCGAGTGCGGGGTCTTTGCCCTTCTCTGCCGATAATACTTTCGTTAGCGCAGCGACCGATTCCGGGACGCGAAGTTTCGTGAGGCCGCGTACCGCTACCAGCCGAGTATCGCGGTCGGCACCCGATTCATCTGTACCGGCTGCAATTCGAGTCATAATTGGCACTGCTTCCGCACGGCCCGTGTTCGCCAGCGCTTCGACGGCGCGGCTACGCACCATGCTCACGACTTCCGGTGCAAACCCCGTTGGCCCCGTCAGCGACATGCGATCGACTGACATGCCGAGCGGACGCCCACCGGCACCGACTTGCGTGATCGTGGCCGGATCGACGGCTTTCGGCTTGATTGCCGAACCGCTCGATTGGTGGTATGCCGCCGTCAAAATCGGCACGGCACGTTCGTCTTTGAATCGCCCGAGCGCATCGATTGCCGCCACCCGCACGACGGGACTCGGGTCCGATGTCGCCGCCTGCGACAGTAACTCGATGGCTTGTTCTTGATCCTGCGCGTTCCCGGATAAGGCCGGTTCCTTCAGTTTTCGCATCGCTTTCGCACGCTGATCGCCTTCGGGGCTAGAACGCATGACCGTCATCGGGTCTTCGCTTTTGAACATCGTGTGGAACGGCTCTTTGCGGAACCGTCGGCTCGTGATCGTGTCCCACGTACCCGCGCAGCCAACCAGAACCTGCGTCGCCGCCATTGCCACCACCACCCGCAGTAACGATCTCGCCACGGCAACACCCCCCACGTACGACACAATTCACGCCAGAATCCGCTCAATAACGCGACGCAGGCAATCGGTCAACAGCAGGTGGCAGGGCAGGGGGTATCCCCCAAGTGATGTGAAGTTGAACTTGACGATGTTTTCGGGTCATCTCAGTTCGCGTTCACCAGTTTTGGCAAAGGAACGGATGCGTCATTTCGATGTGGAAATTCTCGCCATCGAGACCTTTGTGATTCGTG
>JAYSKW010000583.1:0-7142 GCA_043726085.1 Limnoglobus sp. | reverse complement strand
GGTTGCCCCCCGCACTGTCTCCAAATGGTTCGACAGCGGTCGGCTCAAAGGCTATCGGATTCCCGGTAGCCAGGATCGCCGCATCCCTCGCGAGCAGCTCATCCGGTTCCTCAAAGAACACGGGATGCCACTCGGCGAACTCGAGGAAGAAGAATGGCACAAGGTGCTACTCATCGGTACCGAGAAGCTCTTCAACGATCGGATTAAAGAGCTACTTCCGGAAGTCGACGATTACAAGTACGAACTCGCCCAAAGCGGCTTTGAAGCGGGGACTTTGGCACAAAGCTTCCACCCCGATACGATCGTTATCGACCTCGGCCTCGGCCGCAGCGAGTCGATGCAGATCGCGACGAACCTTCGCAAAAACGAAGCGTACGGCAAGACCCTCATTATGGGTCTGGCAGGCGAAGACGAAGCGGCACCCGAAAAGCTCACCGAGTACGGGTTCAACGAAGTCTTCAAAAAGCCGTTCGACGTGGCACTTTTGACCGAGCGAATTCGCCGACTGGCCGACGCAAGACGAGAAGCGTGATTCCCCAATCCGCCGATCGCCAGATGGTGCGGGCGATTCCCCCTTCCGCCCCACCATCCTTCGCACGGCTCATCGCTCCGACCAAAAGTCGGTCCGACGGGCCGTGCGGCGATTTCCATTCACCTTCATCGTTCGCGTACCACGACCGTAGCGCACGCGGCCCACGTGTGTAGTTTTTTCCCGACCGTAGTGCACGCGGCCCGCGTGTTTAGTTTTTTCACGTGCGAAGTTTACACGCGAGCCGCGTGAGCAACGTAATTGATAAACTACGCGTGTCCCTTTCCCAAAAATGCGAGGCCGACGATGAAACGCTCTGCTCTGCTAATGGTCGCGTTGTTCAGCATTCTCACCCTGGCGGTTACGGCACGCGAGCCGGACGCGAAGCCGATACGTGCGCTATTGGTGATCGGCGGTTGTTGCCACGATTACGCGAAACAGAAGGCGATTCTGACGAAGGGAATTTCCGAACGTGCGAACGTGCAGTGGGCGATTGCCTACGATGCCGACAAGGGTACGAAGCACCTGAACCCCGCCTACGAGAAGGCCGATTGGGCAAAGGGTTACGATGTCATCGTTCACGACGAATGCTGTTCGGACGTCAAGGACAAATCGCTAGTGGATCGCATTTTACAGCCGCACCGTGACGGTTTGCCAGGGGTGATCTTGCATTGCGGGATGCACTGTTACCGTACCGAAGGGTATCCGAAAGAGACGACGCCGTGGTTCGAGTTCACTGGCCTGGCCTCGACCGGTCACGGCCCACAAGCTCCCATCGCGGTCAGTTTCACCGACAAAAACAGTCTCATTAGCAAGGGCCTCAGCGATTGGAAAACCGTCAACGAGGAGCTTTACAACAACTTCACAGGTAAGCTGCTCGATACCGCCACGCCGTTGGCCAAGGGCGTGCAAACCTACAAAGACAAGGCCGGGAAAGAGATCACCGCCGACGCGACCGTGGCCTGGACGAATCTGTACGCGAAGAAAACCAAGGTCTTCGCCACGACGCTCGGCCACAACAACGATACGGTGGCCGACGAACGATACCTCGAACTCGTCGCACGCGGCCTTTTGTGGTCCGTCGGAAAGCTCGATGAAGCCCACCTGAAACCCGCGAAGAAAGTGATGATCGACGACTGACCGAATTTTCCCTTCCACGAACCGTAACGCATAGTGGTATGATGGCATGTTCAAAGCCAGGTCGTAGTTTGGCCGAAAAGGACCACCGAAACTTTGGTTGCGGCGTGATTGCATTCGATCGGAATCGGACGTAAGTCGTTGGTGTGTTAGGTTGGTTCCGAAATTCGGGAGTGAGTCCAGGGAGGGGTGGGTGGAAAGTGCCAGAACCACTTTCCTGCTACCCAAAATCGCCGCGATTGGAACCATGCCGGTATTACCTGCCACGATGTTACATTGCTGCGGAGTTTCGACGTGTTTGCACCCGAATGGTTTACTCGCCGTTACGAACGTCCCGTGTCGCGTCGGGCTGCGATTCAGTTCGGCACGGCGGGTGTGTTGGGGTTGTCGCTCCCGCAACTGCTCGCAGCGGCGGGTGTCTCTCAGCGTGCGACGGCGAAAAGCGTGCTCGTCATTTACGAGCAAGGTGGCCTTTCTCACATGGATACGTGGGATCCGAAGCCCGAAGTCGTCAGCGATAACCGCAGCCCGTACAAGCCCGTACCGACGAACGTTCCCGGTATGCAATTCACGGAGTTGCTGAAACTCACGGGGACAGTCGCAGACAAACTCGCCGTCGTACGCTCGATGCATCATGCCAAGGGCGGAGCCGATGCCCACCCGAACGGCACGCAGTACGCGCTGTCTGGTTCGCACCCCACGAACGCGGCGATCACGATGCCGGACATCGGCTCGATCGTTTCGCACACGCTCGGCAGTACGTGCAAATATCTGCCGCCGTACATCATGGTGCCGGGCAATCACGAACAAGCCGCCGAGACGCGCTCGGGATTCCTGCCCGCCGGGTTGCGAGTTTTCAAAACGGGTGGCCGCGACCTCGCTGACCCGACTTGGAAAATCGATGGCCTGAACGCACGAAACGAGAACCAGGGCGACCGCTTTTCGGGGCGTCACGCACTGCGCGATTCGCTCGATCAACGGCAGACGGCGTCTGCACATTCGAGCGCCGATGCCGTCGGTATGGATCGCTTTTACGACCAGGCGTTCGACATGCTTACCAGCCCGAAAGTAGCGGAAGCGTTCGATTTGAAGCGGGAAACCCCTGCCATGCGCGATGCGTATGGTGCGGGGCATCGCGGGGCATGTTACCTAGTCGGGCGCAAACTGATCGAAGCCGGCGTGCGATTCGTCACCGTCGATACACGATGGCCAATGTTGAAAGACACACCGAAAGGCGGCAACCTGAACTGGGACCACCACGACCACATTTACGCTAGTACGACGTGCGAACTGCCAGGATCAACGGGGGCCGGGGCAGGGCGGTATGGTATCGGCCACTGGGTGATGATGGGCAGCGTCGACCGTGCGTTTTCGGCACTGATTACGGACCTCGACCAGCGCGGGTTGCTCGCAGAGACACTCGTCTGCTTCGTCAGCGAATTCGGGCGAACGCCGAAGATCAACAAATCCAGTGGCCGCGACCACTGGACGCACGCCTACTCGATTGTCTTTGCGGGGGCCGGTGTGCGAGGCGGGCAGATCATCGGCAAAACCGACCGCGAAGGTGGCTACGTTCTGGATCACCCGTACACGCCGGAAGATTACGCCACGACGATTTACGAGAAACTCGGTATCGACCGCAGTCAGCCAATCTACACGCCGAGCAACCGCCCCGTGTACTTCGGCCACGCCGGCGAACCGATTGCGGGCGTGATGTAAATCTTGAACGGATTTTCGTTTCGCAGAAAATTCTCTCATGTTCTTGGCAGTGCGCGACGATACAATCCGGAGATACGAGTTGGCACGTTCGCGGTTTCCATGGGATCCGATCATGACATTCCTCACGCGGTGCGTATTAACAACTTCTATTAGTGCGATTCTCGCTTCGGCAAGCCTCGCGCAAACCGGAACCACAACTACGGGCACAACGGGAACCACAACTGGAACAACAGGCACAGGCACAGGGACCGGAACCAGCAGCAACACGAGTACATCGGCGGGTGGCACTCCGGCGATTCAACAAGATGCCATTCCCACGATCTCGCTAACTGGGCCGACGGGTTCCTCGCTCAGCCGGTCGAACATTCTCGGCACCTTCTACGCCAACCCGCTCTATCAGGGAAACTCCCCCACCACGACAGTGGGGCCAGGCGGTTTCGGATCGCCGACATTCGGCGCGAGCGGATCGGGTAGCACCACCGGCGGCAGTACCCGCACCTCGGGGATCAACACCGGGACGGCTTCCAACACGGGGCGAACGGGTACCACCGGCACCACGGGGATGACGGGAACCACCGGTAACACGGGCCGTACGGGAACGACCGCAACTGCAGGTGCCGCGAACCGAACAGGGACCACTGGAGCGAACCGAAACGCCAGCTTCAATTCCAACAGTAACTTCACCGGTGGCGAAGTCATTCCGCTCCAGCGCGCGATCAGCTACACCGCCACACTCCGCTTCGCTAGTCCCGCGATTGTTCCTGCCCAAATGCAAGCGGACCTGCAAACCGTCATCGGCCGTTCGAGCATGATCGCGAACCCCGGCGCTATCGCCATTAGCATGGAAGGCCCCGTCGTCGTCCTTCGCGGCAACGTGAAAGATGAAGATGAAGCCCGCACCGCCGAAGGAATGATTCGCCTCTCGCCCGGCGTGAAACAAGTCCGAAACGAACTGAAATTCCAGTAGAAGTGCCAGTCGAAACGAACGCGAGAGCGGGGAAGTCTACGGACTTCCCCGCTCTCGCGTTTTCTGGCGCGTACAATGCCACTTACTGAAACTAACCGATTCACTCGATCAGGATGCATCCGCAATGGGCGGCGTCAACCCTTATATTCGTCCCGTCGAAACCACGAAGGCGACCCGCGTCTTCCAGGTCACTTTCCGCAATGAGGAAACGGGTATCGACACTGACATCGTCGTCGATCCCGCGAAGATTCCGTTCGGCTATCACGGCCTCGAAGGCAGCATTCTTGACATCGCCGAAGGTGCGGGCATCTCGATCAACCACAGTTGCGGTGGCGTTTGTGCGTGTTCGACTTGCCACGTCTACGTGTCGCAGGCACTCGATACCTGTTCAAAATCGACCGAAGACGAAGAAGATATGCTCGACGAAGCGCCAGCCGTCACGACCGAATCGCGACTGAGTTGCCAGTGCGTACCGAACGGAACAAAAAACCTGCTCGTGATTATCCCGAGATGGAACCGCAATGAAGTAAAAGAAGGCCACGGGTGAAACGGGGCGAGTCTAAAACAGTCGAAGTCGTGAGACTTCGGGAAGCCGGAAGTCGCTGCGTCGGAAGTCTCACGACTTCCGCTACGAATGTGAATGATCCTTCACGGCGTGGCCTGTGCGGATAGTTCTTCGGTGGTTTTCACGAGGTTCTCGACTCGTGGCCGGGAGATGAGTTTCGCGTAACGAGCTTGTATGAGTTGCAATTCCGTTCCGCCGAACCATCCGAACACGAGTAGAACGACAACGACACCGAGCGAGGTTACGATGGCGATACTGTCGTATCGAAAGTAGACGGCGAGCGTCGCGCCGAGGGCCGCAATTCCACCGAGACTCGCCACAACGAACAATGTGAAGCGGACCGTCCAGCGTCGAAGCAGCACATGGTGAAGATGCTCGCGATCCGCGTGGGACATTCCTCGACCGCTGAGTTTGCGGCGGACGATGGCTGCGAACGTATCGAGAAACGGCAAAACCATTAGGGCCGATGGCGCGAGAAGTGCCGCCGCATGGCTTTTCATCGAGGCTTGAATCGCGATTCCGCCGATCATCAGTCCGATCAACATGCTCCCGCTATCGCCGAGATAGATCGTCGCTGGTGGAAGATTGAACCGCAGGAATCCCGCGAGCGCTCCGGCGAGGGCCACGGCCACGATCACAGCAGCCGGTTGCCCAGTGAGGATTCCAATACATGCCAGAGCCGCGCAGATAATTCCCCCGACGGTACCGAGCAAACCATCCATACCATCGAGTAGATTCAACGAATTGACGGCGGCGAGAAACCAGAAGTAAGTAATGGGGATCGCGGACCAGCCCAAATGCAGATTCGTACCGAAAACAGTAATATCCACGATTTGCATTTTGCCGAATACGACGAGAACAGTAATTGCAACGAATTGACCGAATAACTTATGCATGGGTCGCAGCGCTACGCAATCGTCAATGAGACCGACGATAATAATAATCGCTCCGGCAATGCCGAGTGCTACCCACTGAGGGAGACGCTCGATAAATGCGTAAGCCACTTGAGTATCGAGCGACAACGCGATTAAAATAGAAGCCAGCATCGCGAAGAAAACAGCCAATCCGCCACCGACGGGGATCGCGACACATTGCAGCTTACGCACGCCATCGGGCGGGTCGACCAGCCCGAATCGCGGTGCGAATTGGCGGACGAGCCTAGTCGCTAAAAGCGAAAGGATCAAGGCTACAGCAAAGGTAATAAGTATCGTCATGGTGCGCTTCCCGCAGGAGAGGGAAACGAGCGAGGTCTGACTAGGTTAGTAACTTTTACATTTATGGTGAGGTTCCGAATCAAAATCAACACTTGCGCAATGAAGATTTCGAGAGAGTATTCAGCGCATCGCGAACGAACAACTTTAGCAGTAACCGTTCACGGCACTTCTTTCTCTGGAATTTTTTGTTTAGCTCGCTCCGGCGGTGCAGGCGAACATTCGCACACTCGAAGAGATCGTGCGCGGTCTGCATCTCGAAGAACGGCGATTCCGTCAAATAATGTAAGATGACCACGCTGCGATTGTTCCCACCACGGATACTCGAATTATGAGCCGCGAATCGGATCTGTCTCGCGTTCTCGAATGTGGCATCGTTGCCGTCGTTCGCTTTTCGGACCCCGGCCCGCTCGTCGATGTGATGCGGGCACTCGCCGATGGGGGCGTTACCGTGGCGGAAGTCACGTTCACGGTGCCAAATGCGATTGATGTTATTCGCGAGGCGAAGCGCCAGTTGGGGGATCGCGTGTTGCTGGGTGCGGGCACGGTCCTCGACACCGAGACGGCCCGTGCGGCGATCCTTGCGGGTGCGGAGTTCATCGTCTCGCCGGCGGTGAATCTCGATGTGATTCGTATGTGCCGCCGCTACGACAAGCTCGTGATGCCGGGCGCGTTCACGCCGACGGAAGTGCTGAGCGCGTGGGAAGCCGGTGCGGACATCGTGAAGGTCTTCCCGGCCGATGTGCTGGGGCCAGAGTTCTTCAAGGCATTACGCGGGCCGTTACCGCAAGTGAAACTGATGCCGACCGGCGGAGTCGACCTCAACACCGCAACCGAGTTCCTCGCCGCCGGCGCGTGTTGCCTCGGTGTCGGCGGGCAACTCGTCGATCCGAAAGCGATCGCAACGAAAGATTTCACTGCAATCCGAACGATGGCCGAACGCTACACCGCCATTGTCAAAGCGTTTCGCAATCGATAAACAGCACTCGCGCTCGTGGCAAGAACAGCAGAACA
>JAYSKW010000582.1:0-12919 GCA_043726085.1 Limnoglobus sp. | reverse complement strand
CGCCTGCGCGTCGCGCCGGGCCTATAATCCCCTTCGGTTCCACACTCACCGATTCCGGAGGAATGACTGATGCGTTCGTTCGCTGCACTTGCGGTGGCCGTCATTATGACGAGCTTTGTTACCGCTGCCGATGACAAGAAGAAAGGCACCGAAGTCGAACTCGCCGGGTTGAAGTCGACGACGCCAGCCGACTGGAAAGAAGAAGCCCCATCGAACGCGATGCGGCTGACGCAATTCAAGCTGCCGAAGGCCGAAGGCGACAAAGACGAAGCCGAGTTGGCGCTGTTCAAGTTCCCCGGCGGCAGTGGCACGGTCGAGGCGAACCTGAAACGCCAGGTCGCGAAGTTCCAGCCCGCCGATGGCAAAGACAAAGTCGAAGAAACCGTCGACAAGAAATTCAAGGTCGGGGAGATCGCCGCCACCTATCAGGACGTGAAAGGCACGTTCATCAAGAAGCCATTCCCGATGGCCGAAAAGGGCACGCCGGTCGCCGGGTATCGCCAACTTTACGTGGTCTTTGAAACGAAGGACAGCCAGTATTACTTCACGCTCATGGGTCCGGAAAAGACCGTCGAGAAGCACAAAAAGGGCTTCGACGAGTGGCTGAAAAACTTCAAGTGAGCGAACTGTTTTTCGATTACGAACTCCCGGAATCTGCGATCGCGCAGTACCCCACGAGTACGCGAGATGAGTCTCGCTTGCTCGTGCTGCATTCGGCTACGGGCCAGATCGAGCATCGCCATTTTCGCGACTTGCCAATGTATCTGAACGCGGGGGATCTCATCGTTCGGAACGACACGAAAGTGCTTCCGGCACGGCTCGTGGGCGTGCGCGAACGGACGGGCGGAAAGTGGGAATCGCTGTTTGTGCGCGAGCACCAGACCGGCGAATGGGAGTTGCTCGCCAAGACGCGCGGATACGTGGAGGCGGGCGAAATCTGCATCACGACCAGCGGGCTGCGACTGACGTTAATGGGGCGAACGCCCGAAAAACAGTGGTTGATGCGGCCCGAATCGCCCGGCATGGCTGCGGAACTGCTTGCACTTCACGGGCAGATCCCACTGCCGCCGTACATCCGTAACGGGCGAGCGAGTGCGAGCGATACCGAGCGATACCAGACGGTGTACGCGCAGGCGGCCGGGTCGATTGCGGCCCCGACGGCCGGGCTGCACTTCACGCCCGAACTGTTCGCCACGCTGGCGGCAAAGGGCATTTCGACCGCAACGGTGACGCTACACGTCGGCCTCGGGACGTTCGCACCGGTGAAGGAAACCGACCCGACGCAACACGCCATCCACGCCGAATGGTGCTCGGTACCTGTGGAAACGACCGAGGCCATCCGCGCCACGAAAGCCGCCGGTGGGCGCGTGATCGCAGTGGGTACCACGACGACGCGAACGCTCGAAAGCGCCATCGCGACGGGCGACACGAAGCTGTTCATCCACCCGCCGTATTCATTTCAAACGGTCGACTGCCTCATCACCAATTTCCATTTGCCGCGCACGACATTGTTGTTGCTCGTCCAAGCACTCTCCGGCAGCGAGAACCTCCGACGCGCCTACTCCGAAGCGGTCGCACGCGACTATCGCTTCTTCAGTTACGGCGACGCCATGCTCGTCGTTTGACGATTAAACGGGGACGCGCATCAGGCTGAGTAATGTCTTGGCGGCGGCGGTGGCGAACGCGATGTCGTTGATGTGCAGATCGTGTTCGACTAAGAGTTCCGATGGGTAAATCCAGTTGCGTAAACTTTGAAACAGTGCCGCGTTTGCGGTCGGGTCGTGGAATGGCTGCCCTTCGGCGTCGAGTGCGGAGAGGCCGCGGAGTGGCAACAGCACGCGGGCGGGGCCACCGGCGGCGCAGGCTTTCTCGGCAATCTCTTTGCCGATCGCGTCGAGTTCCTCGGCAGTGGTTCGCATCAGTGTGACGGTCGGATTATGTGCGTGAAACTTGCGGGTGCGGTAGCGTTCGGGGATCGTTTCGGGCGGTCCGAAGTTGACCATGTCGAGCGCGCCGACGGAGATGACTTGCGGTACTTTTCGCAACCCGGCGGCGGTCAGGCGGTCCGTTCCGGCAGCCATCACGCCCCCAACGTGTTGGTCGGCGAGTTCGGTCGTGGTGATGTCCAACACGCCGCAGATGAGGCCATCGCGGATGAGGTTTTCCATCGTCCGGCCACCGCTGCCGGTCGCGTGGAACACGAGCACTTCGTACCCGGCGGCTTCGAGAATTCCGCGTGCCGCTTCGACGCACGGCGTCGTGACGCCGAACATCGTCGCCGCAATCACCGACTTGTCTTCGTCGGTAATCGGTCGTTCGGCAATGCCGCGAACCATGCCGGCCATCGCGTCGGCGGCGTTCGCCAATACCCGCCGACTGATGCGGTTCAACCCGGCAATATCGACCACCGAGTGCATCATTGTGACGTCGCGGGTGCCGACGTACGGGCGGACATCGCCACTGGCGAGCGTGCTAACCATGAGTTTCGGCACGCCGACGGGCAAGGCACGCATGGCGGCCGTGGCGATGGTCGTGCCCGCCGAACCGCCGAGGCCGAATACGCCCGTAATCTCGCCGTTGCGGTAAAGTTCCGTCGCGATTTTCGCGGCACCATTCGCGGCGTGTGCGATCGCCTGGCCGCGGTCGGCGGTCGCCTTCACTTGCGCATGTTTCACACCGGCCGCCGCGAAGACCGTTTCGCGCAAAATGTCCGGCACGAACGTCGGCGGTGCCAGCACGCCGGCATCGAGAACGCGTACACTCACCCCGGCCGCAATCAGTCGATCGCGTACGAAGGCGATCTCCGTGCCCTTGGTATCCAGCGTGCCGATGAGGAGCACGTACGGAATTCGTCGCGATGCGGAGTCGTCGTTGCGGATCGTGTGTGTGACACCCATAGTTGGTGATTGTATGGACGTGGGTGAAGTCCACTCGCTCCGCTTCGCAAAGCCTTCGCGTCGCGGCTAATTCCGGAATTACGCCTTCTTCTTGCGTGGTTTCTTTGGAGGATCGGCGGGGGCGTCGCCGAATAGGAGGTCGGTTGGGAACAGAATCCGATCGAGCACCCAGCAGCCACGCATGTGAACGGGCTTGTCCTTGGTGTGCGTTTCGCGGCCGCGGAGGTGCCGCAAGATCGCTTCTTCATCGCAGTCGACATCGAGGAGGGCATCGGCGAGGAACGGCATTTTGTCGAAGCTGCGTTCTTCGTAAATCGTCCGCGCGAGATCGACGACCGTAGGCGTGTACCAGTTCGGCTCGAAGCGGTAGCCGAGGATCGGGTTGCCGACGAGTTCGTGCAAGAATCGCGGCAGCACTTTCCGCATCGCGCGCTCGGTCGGGTCTTCGTCGGGGTCGATGTCGTTCGCCCGATTCCCCTGGGCTTCTTCGAGGCGGCGTACCATCTCAATCGCCTTCGACTCTTCGACCCGTTGGTTCTTCACCGTTGTGGCGAAGTCGGCCAGTTCGTCGCCTTGTTGCTTCATTCGCAGGGCATTATTCGCATAGCGATTCGCCTCGGCCCGATCCGCGACGGCTTCTTCGATGCGGCTCGTCGTGCGAATGAGCGTCTCGCGGCCCGGTTCGGCGAACAGCGCCCGCACGGCATCGGCCGCGAGTTCGACGTGTAAAAACGAGGCTTCAATTGCGAGGGCCGCATGACGGCTGGCGGCGGCGAATAGCGGGAACGCAGGGGCGATCTCGTCCGGGCTATCGAGAATCGGTGCCGATTGATCGGCCGAAGTGGGGTCGGCCGGACGCACGACATCGGCCATCGTGTTGCGGGCGTCTTCGATGGCGGCAGGGATCGCGGCATCGATCCGTTTGAGCCAGTCGCGCGCGACTTTCGCAGGCAACGCCGCCGCATTCAGTTCGATAAAATCGACAGCGTTGCGCAGATCGCCTTCGGGAACGGCGTCCCAACGACGGCGCACGAACGCAGCCGCAAGCAGTCGCCACCGACGCGGATTCAACCGGTCGAGGACGAATTCGAGCATCTCATCGGGGTCGGTGCCCTTCAGCCAATCTTCGGCGATCATGAATTCCAGTGAACGAGAGAAGCACCCAATCGGCAAGGGGGAAAGGAGAATACGTTGCGGTTCGTCTGCAATATCATTCAATCGACCTACGAATCGCGATGGTTCGCTTGCATCGCTTTCCGCGTGGCGTCGATGAATGCCGCGGTATCGCCGACTCGTACGAGTGCGACGAGTCCGGATTCTCGCCAGAATGTCTCGGTGGCCGGTCCCATTGTCGTGACGGTGGGTATGCCGTTCGCGATTCCGGCAGTCAGGCTAGTACGGCGGCCGCTCGCGCCATCGGGGTACGGTTGCACCAGCGCATCGCACGCTTGAAGTCGGATGGAAATTTCCACACTCGCGAGCCGGCCCGTTGCGGTGATGCGCGAGTCGAACTGCGGATACCGCGCTGCGAGTTGCTGTCGAAACGCCTCGCCACCACCGCCGATCAGTAACACGCGCACCCGTGGTTCCGCATCGAGCAGCCCCGCGAGTATCGGCATCAACAACTCGGTTATCAACGCGCCGTAGGTTCCGAAGTGGCCGACGAGCTTCGCTTCAACTTCGTCTTTTAAGATGCTTCTTCGCACCGCTTCGACCGCAACGGGGTTGTCCACGTACGGGATCGTACTCGGTATCGGAACGACCGTGGCCGTGCGGCGACCGAGGCCGCAACCGCGTAACACCCGCAACCAGATTGGCGTGGAGATATCGATCTGTGTGGCGACCCGTACCAGGAGGAACGCCATCGCTCGGTGAACGAACGCGCTGAGATTCCACGCGATTGGCCACCAGACGAACGGCGCACAGACTTCGTGAAACATCACGCGAATGCGGTCGCCGTGCAGTACCCGTCGCCACCAAAGCCAGACGCAGAACGGCACGTTCATAGATTTCATGCCGAACGCATGGGGGACGTACTGAACGAGCAAATGGTGCGGCCCCGAGAAGCGCGAAAGTTGTCGAGAGAGTGCGAGGAGCGATGCCGGTTGAAACCCGCCACGCAGCCGATGCACGACGACGCCTTCTGCATTTCGTGTCGCGAGTTGGCCGGGGCACCAAATATGAACTTCGCAACCCGTGGCTACGAGTTCGTTCGCGATGATCGCAGTGTAATCCGCAACGCCGCCGTGGTCCGGCGGGTACTCCCCCGTGAGGATATGCACGGTCATTTCGCACCGCGTTTGGGGAAGATTCGAGCCGACAAACTCGCACGGGTAACCGGGGTGAATAAGCATCGCCAACCGACGACGAGGTAGATCGTCGCCGCGCCGCCCATGCACCCCGCGAGCGCCGCGAATTTGATCGCACGCGGCCAAGGCATCTCGGCAATCGGCCAGCGATCTTGCACGAACACAAGCAAGCCGCCGAAAGGCAGCGCGAGCAACACCGGCAGCACAACCGCCGAAAACAGTGGCCGCAACGGCGTGCCGAACTCGCGCCGCAACACCAGCGGACACCACCAGCCGACCACGCCGACGAGGTTCGCGACTGCGCCGACCGCCGGGCCGATCAACCCGTTCGTGTCAGTCACGATGATGCTAATCGCCAGATTCAAAATCCCACCCGTCAGAAAATACGGCAACACGGCACGCACTCGCCCCGTTGCCATCAGCGGCCATCCCCAGAGTGCGGTAATGCTGAGCGCGTAGCTGGCGGCTAACATGAACCAATTCAAAGCGGCCCCGGCATATCGCGTTTCGCCGACCCAAGCGGAAACGAAATCGGAGTTCCATACCGTTACCGGCACGAGAACGGCGCAGCCGAGCCAGCCGACGATCCGCGTCAATTCGACGAGTCGTTCGTTGAATCGCTCGATCTCGCCGCGATGGTGCAGGTCGGCGAGTGCGGCCCACGTCGCATTTCCCACCGCGAGAACTTGCGCCAGTGCCAACTGGCTGAGCCGCATCGAAACTGTGTAAATCAGGGCCGCTTCCGATCCGAGCATCAGTCCGACGATGATCGTATCGGCCGTGGTGCAAATTTTTGCAGCAAGGTGGTAAGTAAACATCGCCCCGCTCGTCATCGGAATCGCATTTCCGACTTTTACACTCGTATCGCGTTGAGTCATTTCCGGGAAGCGCCGCATCCCGTCGCGTGTGAGAATGAGGATGGCGATTATCGACCCGAACAGCGCTGCCGCGAATTGACCGACGAGGCCGAAGGCCAGCACGGCGAACCCTACCGATAACACGAAGACGACGATTTGCTGGACGGTTCCGGCAAGGTGTACGAAATAGCTGCGCTGTTGCGATTCCGCCAACGAGCGAAACGGCGTGAGCGGCAGCAACAACAGCCCGATCAGCGAGAGCGCAAACCCCCATCGCAACTCGACGATCAGTTCGGGTGGAATGTCGCGGCTGAGGTAGGGCGCGATCGCGATGAATAGCGCAGTCAATATCGCGGAAGCCATCGCAACCCAGACGTACGCACGGTTGCCACGCCGCAGAATCTGCACGGTGACCGCACGATCTCCCGTGCCGTGCGCTTTGGATAAAAGGACTTGCAGAGTCGTCGCCAGACCCAGTTCAAACAGAGCGGTGTAACCGAGCCAGCCGAGCGCGATTCGGTAGAGGCCCACGCGAGCGTCCCCGAGGTAGTCGAGCAAAATCGGCGTACTCGCAAAGCCGACGAGCATGGCAATGCACGACGAACCGTAACCGGCAATCAGCGACCAAAGACTCCGGCGCGTGCGCGTCATGATGTTCCCCAAGGAACACCAAATGTTTTCCGCCCTGAATGGGCGGTTCCGTTAGCCCAGGGCAACGCCCTGGGTTCCCGAATCACCCACGATTCGGCCCTGAAGGGGCCGTTCATCGCCACAAATGAGTGAACGGGAAACGCACGCGGAACGGCCCTTACAGGGCCGATGGATGTGACAACACGATTCCCAGGGCGTTGCCCTGGGCTGACAGAACCGGCCCTACAGGCCGGAAAACGGAAGAGCCAAGAATGGAGAACGGAGATCATAAATAATTGATGATCTTCGCTCATCACAGTCGCCCTCCGAATGGGATGGCGTGTAGGCCGCGGACACGCTGGCGGTAGTACTTCAAGCCGGGCACGAAGAACGACACGGCTGAGACGATGCCGAACATCAGGTGTGCGTAACTCGGAATGTACGCCATCAGGCACGCGACGACGAAGTTCGCTAGCGCCCAGATGTAAAACTGGCCAGAGAGGATGCCCGCCTTGAACATCATCACCATACCGGCGGCCACGGCGATTGCGGGTGAGAACTTGAGCGCGGGCGAGCCGCTGACGACTTCGATCGCGAACATCGCCAGGCTGGCGAACACCCCGGCGGCCCAGGCGTGTGCGATCTGCCGTTCGACGAACATCACCGGCCCCGCCCGCCGACGCAACTTCCACAAGATCGAACCCCACGTGACTAGCCCCACCGTCCACGATGCGAGGTAGTACGCATGGCTGACGACGCCCTGCCACGACATGATTTGCGTCAGCAAACAGAGCAGGAAAATCATCAGGCTGTGCCACATCCAGAGCACGCCCCAGTTCTCCAGAATCGCCGCATGATGCGTCTCGCGCAACAATCGCGATAGGAAATATCCGAGGCTACTCGGCCGCGTCGAGACCGCTTCCCCCGCGAGATACGCTTCGAGATCCGCCGCCAGTTCCCCGGCCGTCGTATAGCGCAGATGCAGCGGCTTTTGCAGGCATTTCAAACAGATGAGTTCGAGATCGCGGTCGACCATCGGGTTCAAATCGCGCGGCGGAATCACTTCCTGTTCGAGGACGAGCAACAGCGTATCCACGGGGTTCGCGGCTTGAAACGGCGGCCGCCCCGTGACGAGTTCGTACAGTATCGCGCCCAAAGAATAGACGTCCGCAGCGGGTGTCAGATCCTTGCGCCCCGTCGCTTGTTCGGGGGCCATGTACGACGGCGTGCCGACGACCGCACCCGTTCGCGTCAAAGACTCGGTGCCGTCGATTCGCTTTGCCAATCCGAAATCGGTGACCTTCGGCAGCAATGGCGACGGGGTCGCGTGGAGTTCGGTCGAAGAGGAGTAACCCGAGCGTGCGGCCAAATCCGGGAGGTTCCATTCGCCTTCGCGCGATTTGCGACTCACGTTGAGCAGTACGTTCGAGGGCTTCAAGTCGCGGTGCAAAATCCCCTGTTCGTGCGCATGTTGCACGCCTCGCGCGATCGCTGCCACGATGGTCGCGGCATCGCGCGGCATCAACGGGCCTTCGGCGTGAACGCGCTGCGCGAGCGTCCAGCCTTCGACGAACTCCATGCACAAATACGCTTGACCATCGATCGACCCGACTTCGTGAACGGTAACGATGTTCGGGTGTTTCAGCCGTGCCGCCGCCTCGGCTTCGGCTTGGAAGCGAGCACGATCTTCGTCGGACGCCAGATGCGCCTCGCGGACCATCTTCAGCGCGACCGTGCGGTTCAGCGATTTTTGTTTGGCTTTGTAAACGACGCCCATGCCGCCGCGACCGATCTCTGCGACGAGATCGAAGTCGCCGAACTCGCGTGGGAATGCGATCGCGTTCAGGCTGCCACTGGAATCTCGAGGAGCTTTACGGTGATCGCTGGCCGAGGTTTGTCCGCGATGTGCCAAGTCTGCAAACTGGGCGATCGCCCACAACTCGCGGAGTTCTTTTGCGAGGTCCGGGTTGGCGAGCGCGACGGTGTCGACGTCCGCGAAACGGCCCGTACGCTGGGCCGTGCCGAGCGCCGTTAGTAGGGCGGCGAGGCGTTCATCCGAAGCATCTGGAAGGGGCGACGCCATAGCTTTGTGGGGGTTCCATCAACCGGGTACGAGTACCGCCTTGAGGCGGCGAACCGCCCGCAGATACCGCATACTTGCGGCGGCTTCGGTCAGCGTCAACGCGGCGGCGACTTCCTGATTCGAGAGCATTTCGTGGTGCCGCATCAAGATGATTTCGCGGTCGTCGTCGGCGAGTTCGTTGACCGCCGACGCCAGTTTCCGCTGCAATTCGTGCTGAATTGCCTCCGAAGCGGGCGTACGTTCCTGATCGACGAATTGCTGCGCGAGCGATGCGGAGGAATCGTCGGACCACGCGGGCCGTTCGATCGATTGCTCTTTGTCGATGCTTCGTCGTTGGGCCAAGCGATGCCGACGGTGCGTGTCGATGATGCGATCTTGCGCGAGGTGCCGCAGCCACAAATGGAACGGCATGTCGGGCTTTTTGAGATACTCGACGAGCCGCAGATTCGCCTCGAGGAGCACGTCTTGCACGATGTCCGAGGCATCGACACGGCGCGCGATAGCCGGGTCCAGACGCAGACCGATCATGCGCCGAAGCGGCTCGCGGAATTCGCCGAACAACGCATCGGCGGCCCCGGCGGATTTCTCGCGGGCGTCGTTCAGCAGACGGTCGGTTTCATCTTTGTTAGGCCACATACTTTTATTGTAGTCAGCCATCACGGCTTCGGCTTCGCCGGGTTCGGGCGATACGGCCCGCCGTACTGGTCGCGGAGTTCGGTCGTACGCTTTCGCAGTGTGGCCAGCGTACCCGCAAACTCCGCCTCATTCACGAGGTTCCGCACCTGGTCGGCATCGGCCGTGCGGTCGTAAAGCTCTTCGACTAACGGCACCTGCTCGAACCAACGCACGTAAGTGAATCGCTCGTTGCGTACGCCTTCGCTCTTCGGGATATTCTTTCGCTCGAAGAGATGCTCGTAGAAGAAGTCGCTCCGCCAGTTGCTCGGCATTTCGCCGCGACAAATGTTCGCGATGCTTCGCCCCTGCATCACTTTCGGCACGTCCACTTTGGCGTAGTCCAGTACGGTTGCGGAGAGATCGATGTTCAGCACCGGCAGATCGGACACCGCACGGCTCGGCTTCGTTCGCGGGTCGTGGACAATCATCGGCACGCGGATCGACGGTTCGTAAATGTACCACTTGTCGGCGAAGCCGCGGTCACCCAAAAAGTAGCCGTTGTCCGAAGTGAAAATGATAATCGTGTTATCTGCGAGGTCACGTTTGCGGAGCGTTTCGCGAATGCGACCGACGACGAGATCGACGCCCGAAATCATGCGGTAATAGCCGCGCACCATCTCCTGATATTTCTTCGGCTCGTCGAATCGCCAGCCATAGCGAACGCGACTTTCCGAGGTTTTCAGGAACTCCGGCTGCTTCGCGAAAAACGCATCGTCCATCGTCTTCGGCACCGGGAACACCGCATCCGCGTAGAGGTGATCGACCTCTTTTTGCCAGTAATATTGCTTCGGGTCGTCGTCCTCGGCGTGCGGCGCGTTGAAGCTCACCGACAAACAAAACGGCTGGCCCGGCTGCACAGCATCCAGGAACGCAATCGCTCGTTCGCCCTCGATATCGGCGACGTGTTTCGAGGTGCCATCGGGTTGTTTCTTCCAGTATGGCGAGCGGTTAAGCACTTGAAACGAATCGAACATCGTCGCCGTCGCACCTGCCGTCACGCCGACGCCAAACTTGCCGACGAACCCCGTGCGGTAGCCCGCTTGCTTCAACTGCGCCGGGTAACTGATCGCGGAATGTTCGGCAGTAATCGGCTTCGTGCCAAAGGTGTAGCGGTGCGTACGTTCGTGCAATCCCGTCAGCAACGACGCGCGACTCGCGGCACAAATCGCCGTCGTCACAAATGCATTCCGGAACCGCGTGCCATCCTTCGCCAGCGCATCGAGGTGCGGCGTCTGGATGATCGCGTTCCCCGCACAGTGCATCATGTCCCAACGCATGTCGTCCGCCAACAGAACGACCACATTCGGCCGATCCGCCGCCATCAGCGGAAGCGATGTGAGAATTGAAAGAACGAGACCATACAGGAAACACCACATCAATGTTGCTCCCAAGTCGACGACGCACAACGATCCACTGACAACTCTTAACTAAGGATATGCAACGGCGAACGGATGTGAGTACCGTTGCCGGGACGCTCCGTTCGTCTCACCCCGAAAGTCCGGTGCCGGGCCACATGATTTCCACGTGCGAGTTGTGAAAGTCGGGGTGGTCGAGTTGCGGGTCGGGGTAACAGGTTCCCTCGACGGGGAGGCCGTCGAGTGTCACCACGTCGTCGGCAAGAATCTCGCCACCGTGGGCTTGATAGTCGATGTACAGATTCAACAGTTCGATCACTTTCAACTGGTATGAAGGCCCCACGCCGCGAACGCTGAGATCGGGTCTGCCGAACTTGCGCATGCCACGAGTATGTATCCACTCGGTGTTGCCAATGCGATGATCTTCCGGCGAACGCAAAATGAGGATGTGCCGGTGCGGGGCGGCATGGCCGGGGGCGAAGAGTTCGTTTCGCCATTCCTCGGCCGTCCAGAGGTGGAACGTCTGCGGGTCGAAGACCGTCACGGCCCCGCGATCGAACAGATACGCGATGACGCCGATGCAATCGCGTAGGTAATCGAGCGTGGCCGGATCGCGCACGAAGCCGCGAAGTACCGCCATGTTTGGCGAAGTTTCGGCGGCATATGCCATCGACGGCGATTCCTCGGCTGCGAGTTTCCAACCGCGACTACTGAAGTATTGATGGAACCCCGCCTGTTGCCGATCCCGGTCGTACTGCACCAATTCCAAACCCTCGGGCACCGCCGCCGAGCGATACTTCTCCCGATCGATCGGCACGCTCAAATCGAGCTTGCCAAAGATCAAATAACGGACGAGCGCATCGTCGCCACCGGGTGCAAAGTTCGGTCGCGGCCACGTGGGCAGAGCAGCCATCGAAGAACCTCCTGTTCGATTATCCATTGGAGATTGGAGATTGAAGATTGAAGATTCAAAATAATCCTGCAGTCTTCAATCTCCAATCTTCAATCACAAATGTTACAACTGCGTTTCGGCGATCTCGAGTGCCTTCAGTAAGCCCATCGCTTTGCTTACGGTTTCCTGATATTCGCTCGTGGGGTTGCTGTCGGCGACGACGCCGGCACCGGCTTGCACGTAAGCGGTTGTGCCTTGAATCACCATCGTGCGGAGCGCGATGCAGGTGTCCATGTTGCCGCTGAAATCGAAGTAGCCGACCGCGCCGCCGTACGGCCCGCGACGGTGCGGTTCGATCTCGTCGATGATCTCCATCGCCCGCACTTTCGGCGCGCCGCTCAGCGTACCCGCCGGCAAACTGGACTTCATCGCATCGAACGCCGACAGGCCTTTTCGCAACGTTCCGGTGACGGTACTCGATAGGTGCATGACGTGGCTGTATCGCTCCACGGTCAGCAAATCGCCGATCTGCACGCTGCCGATCTCTGCGACTTTGCCGATGTCGTTTCGGGCCAGATCGACGAGCATAATATGCTCGGCACGTTCCTTCGGATCGTTAACGAGTTCCACCGCAAGTGCCTTGTCTTCATCGGGTGTCGCCCCACGTCGGCGCGTGCCGGCCAGCGGGCGAACCGTCATTTCGCCGTTCTCGACGCGGCACATGATTTCCGGCGACGCACCGACGAGCGTCACCGTGCCCGCCTTCAGGAAAAACATAAACGGCGACGGGTTCACCACACGCAGTGCGCGATAAATATCGAACGGGTCCGCCGTCGTTTCGGTCTGAAATCGCTGGCTCGGCACCACCTGAAACGCATCCCCCGCATTGATGTATTCAATCGTCTTCCGCACCGCCGCCTCATACCCCGCCTGCGTGAAGTTCGATTGGAAACGTGAAGATATTGTTGAAGCCAGTGTGGTTTTGGAAGTATGGACGTTAATGTCGATCAGTGGCAAACTCGTAACGGGTCGTTGTAGCGTCTCGACGAGTTCATCGACGCGCCGACACGCCTCGTCGTACGCCTTCTGCAATTCCGCTTTCTTCAATTCCGCAATGCGCGCGTGCGCGACGACGTTGACCGTCTTGTTGATTTGATCGAACACGATCATGCGGTCGTAACAGGCGAAGCTGAGATCGGGAATGTGGCGGTCGTCTTTGGG
>JAYSKW010000581.1:0-11577 GCA_043726085.1 Limnoglobus sp. | reverse complement strand
GCCGCACCCATTGTCGTTGTGCGGCTCGCGTCGCGGCTCGAAGACTCGCCACGACTAGTTTTCGAGGGTAAAAGCCCCCGCGTCCCATGGTTCCACCATGGGCTGAGAGAGCGACCCCTTCAGGGTCGGGGTTCTGGTTTTCGGTCCTGAAGGGACCGCTCACGTAGCCCATGGTGGTACCATGGGAGGGGGGCTGCACCCATTGTCGTTGTGCGGATCGCGTCGCGTCTCGAAGACTCGCCACGACTGGTTTTCGAGGGTATTTGCCCCCGCGCAGGCTAAAGACCTGCGGCTACCGAAGAATCCGAGTTGGCTCGTTGTGCCTTATGAAAAGGTATCAGTTTCTGCCACTTCCAGTGTAGTTTACGGTGTTTCCGCGGGGAATGTCACGGTCAAACCGGCGGTTTCGCGTGCCCATGTCGAGAGTTGCAGCACCGAGCCATGATTCGCCACGATCGCATTTTGACCGGCAAACCGCAGTTCCAACCCGAACGGCTTCGTCGTCGTTTCCTTTTTCTTCTGCACGGCGGCTTTCACTTCGGCGAAAGTGCGTGGCGAAGGTTCGTCGTCGATCAGGTAGAATTTCGCGTCTTTCACATCGCGCCCGCCGAGGATCGTGATGCGGATGCGTTCTTGTGTCGTCGGGATCGCCTTCGGGGCGGTCGGCACCGGCGTCACGGTCGCGTTATCGCCTGGCGTCGGGTTCGTCGCGCCCGTGGCGGGTGTCGTTTGGCCGCCGGTTTCGCCGTTGCCTTCGCCATCCGTTCCGCCGCCGAACAGGTTCCAGCCGATGCCGTGCCCGAAGACGATCATCGCTACCAGCACGGCGAGCGCGATGCCGCCGAACATCCGCGCAATTTTGTGGACGCCCTGTGCCGCCTTGAATTTGAACAGGAAGCGTTCGAGCAGCCAGCCGATGAGGATCGTCAACACGTAACCGACGAGGAACCCACCCGCCACCGCAAAGATGTTGACGACGAGTTGTGCCAGTCGTGCGGCATTCAGGCTGAAGGCAAATAGCGGTATCATCGTGGGCCTCTCCCATTCGTGAACTTCGCGGTCGTCGATTCGCAATTTGTACGGGATTTATAGTGGAGCACGTTTCCAACGTGCCATTTTCAACGAGGGAGCGGGTGGCACACGAAATTCGTACCCCGGATCGATACTCGGCAAAAATCGGAAAATCGGCGTGTATCCGCCGCGATGGTTGGGTATGATATCTCCAATACTAACATCCCGACGCCCGGCGTTGGTTCGTCCCACTTGTGCGGGTGATTTTACCATGTCGTTGACTATAACCTGTCCCGGTTGCGAATCGGTTTATACGGTGGGCGAAGTTCTCATTGGGAAAACGATCCGTTGCAAAAAGTGTAGCGAGATGATCCCCGTGAAAGCGGTGGCGGCTCCGAAGGCGGCCACCGTCGTGGCGAAGGCGACTGCCAAACCGGTCTCGAAGGCCACGGCCGTTCCTGCCAAACGGGTCGTCGAAGTCGACGATGAGGACGAGGATATTCCGCTCGCCAAATCCAAGCCGACCCGACGCCGCGAGGAAGCCGACGACGAGGAAGACGATACCCCGCGTCGCCGTCGCGGTGCGAAAGACGAGCCAGCAAAGAAATCGCCGTTGTTACTGATCCTCGGTGGGTTAGGCGCGCTGTTGCTGGTCGGCGGTGGCGCGGCATACTTCCTGTTGGGCGACGATACGAAGCCGAACGATGTGGCCGCAATCGGGACGATTGACCCGCAACCTGTAATCGGTGCCAATGGGGTTGCGAATGCAATTGAAAACGGCATTGCCAAGGGCACGACCACGACCGTCAAACCGGAACCGTCGAAGGTCGCGCCAGAACCGACCAAGCCCGCCGTGGAACCGATCAAGCCGACACCCGCTCCGACGAAGCCCACGCCGGAGGCAGTCAAACCGACGCAGGAGGCAGTCAAGCCCACGCCACCTGTCGTGAAGCCCGAAACCTTAACGTCGAACGGCATCACCCGCGATCAGATGATGACGGGCACGATGACGCGACTCACGACGGATACGGTGAAGAAGGCATCGGTGTTTATTTTGGTCGATACGCCAGAAGGACAAGGTGCTGGCAGTGGTTGGTTCGGTTTGGAGCCGGGACTCATCTTTACAAATGCCCACGTCATTCACATGATCGCCCCGCACAGTCCACCACCGAAAAAAATCACGGTGTATCTCAACTCGGGTACTCCGGAACAACGCGAGATTCCCCATACGCGAATCAAGATTCTCGCCGTCGATCAGGATATTGACCTCGCTGTGTTGCAAGTGATCAACGAGCCGAACCTGCCTTCGCCATTAAAGCTCAAACCGTCAGTCGATTTGGTCGAAGCACAAGGTGTGACGACATTTGGGTTTCCGCTGTCTTACATCCTTTCCTCAGTGTCGGGAGGTTCCAAAAAAGAGCCAGAGATCTCTGTTCGTCGTTGCTCCTTCGCGGCCTTTCGACGAAATGACTTCGGTGAATTACGACATTTGCAACTCGATGGCGGTGTGAACCAGGGCAACTCGGGGGGCGCATTAGTCGATGCCGAAGGAGATGTCGTTGGGATTGTCGTCTCACTGATAGGTGCAAACCGTCTCGGTGCATCAATTTCGAATGCAGTTCCGTCGGAATATGCGTACGGGCTGCTTGCTGGTCGCGTCTCGACCGTCGAATACGGGATTGCCTACCGGGATAAGGATAAGATTCGCATCCCCGTTACGGCGAACGTACTCGACCCACTCGGCCGCATCGGCAAAATCCACATCCGCGGCTGGGTGGCCGATACTTCCGATAAATATCGACGCCCTGGAACGACGAAACCCGATTCCGAAACGGGCGATAGCGACGAACAAACGTCGCAACTCACCTACGACCCGAAAACGAAAACCGCGAAGGGTGAACTCACGTTTCCCGACCTCGCCGCAGGCCGCGCGTACTGGGCACAGCCCTATTATGCGAATGCGATTAATCCTTCCTACTACTTGCCCGGCACCCGCATTAAAATGGCTGGGCCACCAGTCGATCGCACGAATGCCTCGCTCGTTTTCCACAATAAAGCCGGTGCAGTGCGAAGTGTGACGATGTCGAATAGTAGCGACATTACCGAAAGCGTCGATGGCGAAGGCGAAGGGAAAAGCGAACGAGCGAAGCTGAAAACGACTTTCAAACTCAAAGAATCGGCCGGGCAAGCCGACCGTAATGATGCCCGTCAAGCCGCAAGAGTGAACTTTGCGTTCGATAATATCGATATCAAAGTCGAGTCCCTCGGCGGAGCATTAGAGCAAGATATTTTCTCCAAGTCGGCCCAAGCCGAACTGAATACGCTCGTGAAGCAAGTCGGTGCCCAGGGGTTCATCGACAAATTCGGCGAGATGTACCGCGTGAATATCAATGCGTTGTCGCTGCCCGATCCGAAGCTTCAGGGGTTGATGATTCGCCTGACATCCAACGGTGGAGAAGCCTTGCAGGCCACGTCGATTCCATTGCCGAACAAGACCGTAACGCCGGGCGAAACCTGGACGTCGTCGAAAGACTCGCGCCTGTACAACGTCGCCCCGCCGAGTCCGACTGCGGGACCGAATCCAATGGGCGGGCCGCCGAAGCTGAAGATTCGCGAGTTGAAGTACAAAGACCTGACGACGTACACCTACATCGGCCAGCGCGATCGTGCGGGCAAGAAGGAAGCCGTCGTGCTCATCGAAGGGAAGTCCGTGCAAGCGGCGGGAGCGAAGGAAGCCGTGAGCGGGTCGATCAAAGGCACCGCCTGGATCGAGATCGACACGGGCATCATCGTCGAGGCGGAGATTCACAAAGAATTCGACATCGATAGTTCCAGCGACGGTTTGAAGAAGCACGTCTCGGGCGTCTTCGATTACAAAGTGACGCGCGGTTCGGCACAACAGTAGCCCGGCTCGCGTTGGTTTTCGCCCGTTCGTTCGTCGTTCCTCCGACCCCGTGCTCGTGCGCGGGGTTGTTTCTTTCCTCATACGAGTGACCACCGATGTTCCGTCGTCTCGCTTTCGCCGCCGTCCTGTTCGTGGCGGCGTTCTCCGCGCTCGCGCAGGATACCCCCGCCACGCTCGCCCCAGGGAACTGGGTCATCGCCGCCCGCAACGGACCGACGACCGATTTCCGGCAAATTCTACTGGAGGTCGAATCGAAAGACGGCAAACTAACCGGCAAAGTGTTGTCGCCCGAACGCGGCGACCCGAAAGTGAAATCGTTGACAGTCGAAGGCGGCATCGTCGCGCTGACGATTACCATCGGCGGTTCCACACTCAGTTTCGACGGTACGATCGACCCGAAAGAACCGAAGGTGATCCTCGGCAGCTTCGGCGATGAACGTCGACTGTCGGCCGCGACGTTCTCTGCGACGGACATCACCGAGATCAATCAGAAGAACTCCGTCGTCACCAACAAAGCGCCTGCCGAGATGACGGCGGCGATGAAGATGTCGAGCGCACCGCAGAATCTGCGCGGCAAGGCACGGCAAACCAAAGACGCCGACGCGAAGAAGGAATTGCTGAAGCAAGCCGAAGACGCCACGAAGGAAGCCGACGCGAAACTGCCCGACATGTACAAGGAAGTGCTGGCGAAGTACCCCGGCACGCTCTCGGCCTACTTGGCCGCGAATAGCCTCATCAATCGTGCGGAGAAAATCAGAGCTTCCGCCGATGCCGTGAAGGGATGGGCCGAGGCGATGATCGCCGCCGCCGCGCCGTACGGCAAGAAATACGAAGACGACACCGCATCGCGAATCGCCGCAGCTCTGACCAGCCAAACCGGTTACGGCGCAACCGCACTCCCCTACGCCGAACGCACGGTGAAGGTCACCGAACAGGCTTCACCGGCACGCCGCGTGCGCGCATTAACGACTTTGATGGAAGCCCAATCCGGTAGCGGTAAGGCCGATGCCGCGAAGGCCACCGAAGCCATCATTACGAAGATCGACGGGGAACTCGATGCAGAGTTTCTGAAGACCGTTCCGCCGTTCAAGCCGAAGAAGTATCAGGGCCGGACCGACGAGAAAGCCAACCGCGTCGCCGTGATGGAACTGTTCACCGGTGCCCAATGCCCGCCGTGCGTCGCCGCCGACGTCGCCTTCGATGGCTTGCTCAAAGCGTACAAGCCGAAAGACCTGATCTTGCTGCAATATCACCTGCATATCCCCGGCCCCGACCCGCTCACGAACGAAGACACCGTCGAACGGTACGGCTACTACAGCAAGAAATTCGCCGACGATTTCGGCGGCACACCGAGTACCGCATTCAACGGCAAAGCCGCAGCAGGCGGTGGCGGTGGCATGGCCAACTCGGAAGGGAAGTTCACCGAATTCCGCGGCATCATCGACGCGATTCTCGAAAAGTCGAGCGATGCGAGCCTGACCGGAACGGCCAAACGCGACGGCGATGCCATCGCGGTGTCAGTCGAAATCGCCGGCTTGAAAGAACCGAATGAAAGCGTGAAAGTTCGCGTTCTGCTCGTCGAAGAAGACATTCCGTACGTCGGCGGCAACGGGCTGCGGTTCCACCATCACGTCGTACGCTCGCTGTTCGGTGCGCCGAACGGCGTACCCGTGAAAGACCTGACCGGCGGCAAGCACACCGCGAAGCTGAGCCTCGACGCACTGCGTGCCCAACATACGAAGTACCTCGATGCCTTCGCGAATGACAGCCCGTTCCCCAGTAAGAAACGCCCGATGGAAATGAAGCACCTGAAAGCCGTCGCGCTAGTGCAAAACGACGAAACGGGCGAAATCTTAACGGCGATTCAGTTCAATGTGAACTGAGTGACGATCAAAAGAAGAATGGTAACCGTTCACGGGTATTGCGTTTTGCTTTGAACCCACTGGTATTGTAGGTCGGGTCGAAGCTTTGAGAGGCCCGACAGTGCATTCGCGCGACGACTCCAAACCTTCAGGGTTTTTGTCGCGGAAACTCTGTCGGGCCTCATCGCAAAGCCTCTTCGACCACGACCTACGGCGTCTGAATTGCTGGAAATGCAATCTGCCCCGTGCGCGTGAATCCTGTATAGGATCCTAACGACTCGCTTCGCGTAATAGAATCTCGACATCCGCCCGCGTGTCCCATGCGGGCGGAACTTGTCCGGGCTTCGTTTCCCGTTTCAGCCACATCTCGGCTTTCTCGCGCCAGATTTTCGCATCGGCCTCGTGGCCCAACCGATTTTGCACCTGGCTATAAATCAGCCACGCCGCCGGTCGCTCGGCCTTGCTTTCGCAGATCGTTTTCAATTTCGTCGCGGCTTCCTCGAAGCGGCCCGCCCGCATCAAACTTGTCCCTAAAACGGTCGTTGCGAAGTCGCTCGCATTCGTACCCACTTCGGCGAGTTTCAGTACCTGTTGCGGATCGATACTGCTTTCGGCAGAGAGCGAACAGACCCACGCCACTCGATGCGCCTCGTTGGCTTCGTGCGTTCCGCGGTAGAAATCGGCGAGATCGCGGCAGGCTTTCTGGTAGCCCTCGCGGTCGTTGGCACGCAGGCGAACGAGCGGCAACAACCCCACCGCCGATGTCGGGTCGGCCCGCAGTTGCATCGCTTTGCTGAGGTGCGCCGCCGAGCCGTCCCAATCGCCGAGTTGCCCGAGCGCCACGCCAGCTTGATACCAGTTATCGGGCAAATCCGGTTGCAGCAGGATCGCCTTCGCGGCTTCTTTGGCGGAACCCTGCCAGTCGCGGAGTTGCGCCGACGCCACGGCTTTGCGACGGCGATACTCGGGCTGTTCCGGACTCTCGGCGATAAGTCGATCGAGGTGCCACGCTGCGGCGAACCAGCGACCGTTCTTCTCGCTGACATCGGCTTGTCGCAGCCACCATTTCCCGACGACGGAACGATCCGTTGTGGCGACGACGGGGTACTTGCTTTTGAGTAACTTCCAATCGTCTTGGAACTGGCCGGGTTCGCTCGGGATCACGTCGCCCGCTTCGCTCAATCGCTGCCCGGAGAGCATCCGCCCTGCTGCCAGCATCTCCTCGACCGACCACTTGGCGATGATGAGCGTCGATTCCCAATCGGCCCGCGCCGGGAACGGCGGCGTCACCGTTTCCCCGGTGGCGGCATCCCAGACGCGCCCTTTCCCGTTCGGCAATTCGGTATAAAAGAGCTTGCCGTTCAGGCTAAATTCGCTGCGGAGGACGGTCGCACCCAACCTCACCGGTGGCACGAGCGGCGAGCCGTCGGCGACATCCCAGAGCCGTGCCGTGTTGTCCTCGCTCGTACTCGCAAGTGCGTTCCCTTTCGCGTTGAACGTGAGGCTGAGAACGCGGCTCACGTGCCGACCACTTGCGGCCCACACCGGTTTCCCTCGGTTGCCTTCTTTCAAAATGTCCCATAACATCACGTGGCCATCGAGGTCACCCGTCGCGATCATCGAACCATCGGGGCTGAATGCCGCCGTCACAATGGCCGCCCCGGTGCGAAGCGGTGGAGTGATCGGTTCGTGGTCGTTCGTGCGGCGAACGCGCACCGCCTGACCGCCGCCGTACGTCAACGACATCGTGCCTTCCGGACTCAGAATCGTGCGAATTTCGTCGCGGTTCGCATTCTCCACGGGTACTACCGTTCCCGCAGGCGCGATTGTCGACCCGCTCAGTTCGCCGTGCGTGATGAGGTTCCACGTCCGCACGGCACGGGTCTGATCGACGACGAGCAGTTCGTATCCGTTCGGGCTAAATTGCACGCCGAGTGGCGTCGAATTGTGCCGCAGTGGCGGCGCGATCATCTCGCCGGTCGACGTGTCCCAGATGCGGATCGCGTTGTCGTCGCCGCCACTGGCGAACCAGCGACCGTCGGGGCTGACTGCCAGAATTTGCACCGGTCCATCGTGCGCTTCGGGGCGGCCAACCGGCTGGCCGGTGACGGCGTCCCACACCTTCGCGGTCGAGTCGCTCGAACCGGTGATGACACGCAAACCGTCGGCAGTAACGGCAATCGCGTTGATCGCCGCCGGGTGCCGGAGCGGCATCGCCAGTGTCGGCGTGCCTTTCGCAATATCCCAAATGATCGCGGTGCCATCGGCGGACGCGGTCGCAATGCGATCCCCGTTCGGGAAAAACGCGCACTGGTTCACCGCCCCCGCGTGCTTCAGTGGTAACGTCAGTGGCTGGCCGGTGGCCATGTCGAACACGCGCGCCGTTTGGTCTTTGCTCGTGGCCGCGAATCGCTTACCCGCAAGGTCGATTGCCAGTGACGTGATGCGGTCGGCGAAAGTGGCCGCGAACAGTTCCTTACCCGTCTGGCTATCCCAACCGCGTACACGCCCCGCGATGCAGCCCGTAATTAAGATGCGGCTGTTCGGCGCGAATTCGACCCGCGTCAGCGTCGCGCCATTCGGCAACACGAACAACAACCGGCCCGTTTTCGCGTCCCAAATGCGCGTCGTGCCATCGGCCCCCGCCGTTGCGGCGCGGCTGCCATCGGGTGCCAACGCGCTCGCCACAATCCGCCCACCATGTTCGAGTGGCGGGCTGACGGCGGAGCCATCTTTCGCATCCCAGACGCGGCCGATGCCATCGTCGCTGATCGCGAGCACGAGGCGACCGGTGCCATCGTATTGGGCGTCGGTCATCGTCGCTTCGTGTAGCCAAATGTTCGACAGCCGCGGGCAGTGATCGAACACCGAACGCAGCCGAATGCGGTGGATATTCTCGCGTTCGATCCCGCCTTGTTCCAGACGCAACGCCTCGGCATACCAGAGCGGCGCGCCAAGATAATCCTGCGTATCCAGCATTCGCGTGCCGTTCGTCACGTTCAATCGAACGAGGCGACGGTTGCTTTCTTCGAGCGCGCTCGACGCTTTGCTCCGCGATTCTTCGGCTTCCTTCGCACGATTCGTGACGGCGACGTACGACCAGATCCCGAGTGCGATCATCGCGAATGTGGCGAGAATCCCGCTGGCGATAACGCCCGTGGCGGTCGGGTGGCGACGGACCCATTTGACGACCCGTTCGACCGAGCCAACGGGTCGCGCCGCGATCGGCTCGCCATCGAGGTAACGCCGCAAGTCTTCGGCAAAATCCTCGGCGGTGATGTACCGACGGTGCGCGGGTTTCTGGAGCGCCTTCAGGCAGATCGTGTCGAGGTCGCGCGGGATGCTGGACTTCAACGTGCGTGGCGGGATGATCTCCGAATCGAGAACCATGCGGATCGTAGCGATCGCACTTTCACCGGAAAACGGCGGGCGACCCGTGAGGATTTCGTACAAGATGCAACCGAGCGCGTACGTGTCCGTTGCGGGGCATATATCGTGAACGCGCCCCGCCGCTTGTTCGGGTGCCATGTAACTCGGCGTGCCGAGAATCGTACCGGCGTGCGTCTGCCCGGAGTTCTGCGCGATATCTTTTGCCAACCCGAAGTCGGTCACTTTCGGCTGACCATCGAGTGTCAGCAGCACGTTCTGCGGCTTCAAGTCGCGGTGAATCACACCCGCCGCGTGGGCCGCGTGAACGGCGCGGCACAGCGTCTCGACCGTCTGTGCCGCGTACTTCGCACTCTGCGGTTTGCCATCGAGTTTGGTGTGGAGGTTGCCGCCATCGACGAGTTCGAGCGCGAGGTACGGCGCGCCGTTGTGTTCGCCGACATCGTACACTTGCACGATGTTCGCGTGGTTCAATTTCGCGACCGCTTCGGCCTCGGCACGGAACCGTTCGAGGTGCGCTTCGCCGACATTCGCACCGCCGATAATCATCTTCAGCGCGACGATGCGGTTGAGGTGAATGTGTCGCGCTTTGTAGACGATCCCCATGCCGCCTTTGCCGAGTTCGTCGATAATCTCGTACGGCCCAACGAGGCACTCCGGTGCGACGCGGTTCCCCGCCGCCGTGATGATCGACTGCGCAAACACCGCCGTCGCATTTAAGCGCGTGCCACCGCTGAGACCAGGGGAACGATAGCTCGAAGGTGGTTTCTTGCTGAGTGTGGCGCGCGCGTACACATCCGGCGTACCCGCCCGCGTCACATTCGGGTCGGTGTCGGCTTCGTCCGCGGCCGTGTCAACGGGTTCGAGCGACTCGTAGCCGATCGTCTGATCGGGCTTCGAGTCGGGCGCACCATTCGAGGTCGGGTTGTCGAGATCACCGGCCATGGGGAATGCCCCCGACGGTCGGCGAATAACGGAAGTTGAGCATAAAAAACATGATACCGACCATTCGCAACAACTACGGGTGCAAAACCAACCCAAATCCACCCCTTGCGCCGCCATCGATTCGATGCAACCACTACGAAAGGCGAATCGCGACGGTTCGATTTGGTTTTTCCGTGTTTTCAGCAGAAAAGACAGGAACAACCACGGGAAACACCGAATTCACGGAAGTGAAAACAGTGAATTGAAATCCTTCACGGCTTTGCCTTTGAGGGCTGAACGATCCAGATGCGTAATCGCCAGTTCCGTCACTCCTATCGCTACTTTGGCAATTTGATCGAGTCGATATTCATAACGATCACATTGCCAGAATCATCTCCAATCGACAATAGTTTCCCATCCGACGTGACGTTCAGAACACACGGCAACGCGATGGGTAATTCCACGTCCAAGGTGACCTGCGTCAAGAGTTTGTTGGTCTTGGCATCCCAAACTTGAATGGTGTTGGCAGACGAACCGACGCTGAAAAGGAGCGATTTGGATTGAGAAAGTGCCATGCGAGAATCGCCCAGGTGAACCACCGACTTCTCTTTGAGATTTGCGAAGTACGAGACGTCCGCTCCGGACATCACCAGCGTTTCCGCATCTTTCGAGAAATCAATTCGGTCGACGCGGCGATCCAGTTTCGCCATTTCCTTTCCCGTGTCCGCCGGTAGCACGAGCGGCGGGAGCGTCATGTTCTTGAGATCCCAGATGCGAAGCTTCGGTTCGTCGATTGTGACCGTCGCGAGGTAGCGATTGTCCGCCGAGAGACTCATCGCGCATATGCGATCCATGTGCGGGATGGACCAGGCTTTCTGGCGCGTCGAAAGCGACCAAGCCGTCATTTCCTTACTATCCCTCGACGTCGTCAAAAGTTGGTTGCCGTCACGCGAAAATACGATCGGCCAGCAGGCGTCGAACTCGAATCGCATTGCGAACTTTTCGGTGTCCCAGATATGAACTGTCCCCGTTGCAGCCGCCGCGAGTCGTTTCCCGTCCGGCGAGAACTCCAAGTCCAAATACGTCCGCGTCTTCGGCGAAGAAAATTTGCGGACGCGCTGAAAAGTCGTGAGATCGTAGAACCGCAGGTCGCTCGCCTGCCCGCTGACCGCCATCCGCTTCCCATCCCCGCTCGTGGCAATCGCCAGCACCCCCGATGCGAGCAAAGCGTCTCGCATGACCGGCCGAATCAATTGCCGCTCTTCTCCATGCGAACGCGGGGAGGCAAAGCCATAAAAGAAGAATATCGCAACGAGGAATGCGCGAGAAACGAAAGCAATCGTGAGGAAGTTGACAAAGTACATATCAATTCCAATTATGACTTTCGATGCCGCAGATACGTAAGCAGCATTGCGACTAGCACAGACACTGTAACAGCAATTGCAAGATTTAACAGCAACACGGATAGATCAAAAAATGAATCCTTCC
>JAYSKW010000580.1:0-8906 GCA_043726085.1 Limnoglobus sp. | reverse complement strand
ACGTATCCATCGCGGAGCCGATGCGGTCGGCGAACAGTTCGATCATCAGCACGTCGCCTTTTTTGGCGGTGAACGAGTACCAGTCGCGGTCGTATTTTTTATCGATGCGGCCCGCGACTTCGCACGGTGTCACCACCGCTTCGGCGGTGTCCATTTTGTCGTTCGGTGCTTCTTTTTCCGCGATAACCGGCAGGCTCGTCACGAAGATCGGCACGGCGTTCGAGCTATTACCGGAGCTGCCGAGGCGGTACTCGAAGCCATCGAGGAGGCCCATCACCGGTTCGATGCGTTGGCGAAGTGCGAGCTTGCCGACTTCGCCCGTCGGCGGGATCGTCACCGTTACCGATTCGATCGGGCGGCCATCGATCGTGACACCGGCGACTGGTTTGCCGCCCGGCAAGTTGCGGCCGTACACCGTCACTTGTGCCGGTTTCCCCGCTTCGACAACCGGAGGAAATACGGCATCGATCCACGGGCTGACGCCGATGGTGAGGCGATAGAAATAATCCGGCCCGCCACCGAGATACGCGAACTCGCTGAGCCGCACGATGTATTCGCCATCGGCGGGCAGCGTCACATCGGCAAGCGCGTCGGCCCCATCGTAGTTGCGGTTCGAGCCGATCCGTTTGCCTTCGCCGTTGTAAACTTCGATCATCGGCTTCGCGCGACTATCGATGCTACTCGTCGCACACGACAGGATCACCCGCTGCCCCGCCTTGCCGACGAACGACGAGTAATCGACATCGGTCGCGGAACTGATCGTGCCGTTGATCGTCGTGCCCAACTCGATCTTCTGCGCTTCGGGCACGTCGTTGTTCGGTTCTTTCTCGTTGATCTCGGGGCGATCGCCGACGACGAACAACCGCGGATTACTAACGCCCCACTTGTTGACCACGCGAACGTCGTACGAACCGAGTGGCACGCTCGCCGCCACCGCGATCTGGAACTTCGCCTCGGTGGGTGGCGGGGCTTTCTTGTTCATCTTCGCAGGCGGTGCGTCTTTTTTCTTCGGGTCTTTGGGTGGCTCCGGATCGGCGGGCGGCGGCAGATACTTCCCCGTAATGCCGGGGTGGCTGAACAGCAGGCCCGTGGCTTCGTCGAGATCGGTGCCGAGCACGACGACATCGACCGTGGTGCCGAGCTTCGCCCCGATGGGGAAGACCGATTGAATGCGCGGTTGCGGCGCGAGTGTCTGCGGTTGTTGGGCCAGGGCCACGGTCGCGAAGCCCATCGCGACTGCGAGGAAGAGTCGGCGCATGTTGGTGAAGTCTCCAGAACCGCACGCCAGGGGGCTTGAGTGAAGAGCCAGGGCGAGGCGGAACGACCGATACGGGCGCGAACCCGCGTTGAGGTAGGTAATGAGATGGTAAACGACCGGGGCAACGCGGTCAAGCGCCCATTTGAATCGTATAACTGACGCGACCGGTTTATCTTAAAATAAGGATCGCACGAATGGAGTATCTCATCGGTTTGGTGGTCGGCATCTTCCTGACGATGTTCCTCGGCGGGGTGATCTTGCTCGCGCGGGCCGGGAGCCTCAGTCGCGCATCGTGGGGCCTCACGCTGGCCGGCCGCGCGAACATCGACCCCGCATTCGCGAATAAAGTGAACGAACTCATCGGCCTGCCCGTCGCGCCGTTGCCGCCGACGGTTGCGCCACCCGCGCCGACGATCAAAACGATCGAGAAGCCGTCCGGCGCACCGCTGCGGTTACTCGCGATCCTTCAGACCGAGTCGCGCATTCTCGACTTCCTCCTCGAAGACATCGCCGCGTTCGAGGATGCCCAGATCGGGCAAGCGGTGCGCGACATTCACCGCAAGGCACAGGCGGCTCTGAAGCAGCACCTCGTCCTCGAACCGATCGTCGCCGGTTCCGAAGGCGACGCCGTCACCGTCCCCGTCGGCTTCGACCCGTCCGCGATCCGCGTCCTCGGCAACGTCACCGGCAAACCGCCGTTCACCGGCCAAGTCCAACACCCCGGCTGGCGCGTGCGCGAACTGAAACTGACGCCCCTCGCCCCCGGCCAAGACGAGTTCATCGTGCAACCGGCGGAAGTGCATCTGGGGTGAATGCGGGCCGGTCGATAAGCTACGCCTATTCAAATATTGCCATTCCCACTGGCCCGAATCGATTATGGCCAAAGCCAAGCCGCCGACACCTCCGCCTGCAACCAAGCTGCCCGACCTCTTCGCCGGTGCCGCGCGCCGCGACCGGAAGTATCGCGCGCTGATTCTGCCGCGATTCCTTGCCACGGCCTCGATGGATGCCAAGCTCGAAGGACCGGCGCAGAACCAGGCGTACGCGATTGTCAAGAAGTGGGCCGATCTCGAAAAGTCGGGCGAACTCATCAAGAAGAAGGAAACCGCGTTCGATGCGCAGTTTCTCGAGGAAATCTTCAATCGCGGTCTCGGTTACACGTTCGCGACCGACAACCCCGCGAAGTACAATTTGGAACGGCAATTCACGGTGCCCAACGTCGGCGCGGCCGATGGTGCGCTCGGCGTCTTCGGCTCCGGGCTGGCACCGAATCCGCTCGTGATGATCGAACTGAAAGGGGCGAAGACCGATCTCGACCGCGATAAATCGAACGGCCGCACCGCCGTCCAGCAATGCTGGGATTACCTGAACGCCTGGCCGACCTGCCCGTGGGGGATCGTCAGCAATTTCTCGACGATCCGGCTGTATCACCGCGACAAGTCGCCGCAAGTGTATCAGGAATTTCGCCTTCAGGATCTGCGTAAGTTCGAGACGTTCCAGCAGTTTTACTGCCTCTTTGAAGCCGGGGCGTTCTTGCCGTCGTCGACCGGAATTGCGCCGCGTGCGAACCGGCTGCTGCTGGAAACCGAGACGCGGCAACGCACCGTCGGCGACGAACTCTACACCTATTACAGCGTCAACCGCAGCCGCCTGATCGATCACCTGCGTTCGGCGCATCTCAAGAACCTCGATCGTGCGATTCACATCGCGCAAAAGTTGCTCGACCGAATCGTTTTCATCGCGTTCTGCGAAGATCGCGGGTTGCTACCGGAGAATTGCCTTCAGAAAGGCTGGGAAAACACGCCGCCGTTTACCCGCGTCGTCAATCCCCGCTGGCAGAACTTCCTCCAACTCTTTAACGCGATCGCCGAAGGCCACAATGCGATCCTCGTCGAGGACGGCTACAACGGCGGACTCTTCGCGCACGATACCGAAGTCGACGACCTCCAACTCGACGATTCGTGGACCGACTTCTTCAAAAACATCGGCACCTACGACTTCCGCAACGAAGTCAACGTCGACGTTCTCGGGCATATTTTCGAGAAGTCGATCGGCGAACTCGAACTGATCCGCAACGCGGGTGGGCCGCTGTTCGGCGGTAGTCCATCGACCGCAAAATCGGCCATGAACAAGTCCGCCGAACGCAAGAAGTTCGGCATCTATTACACCCCGCCCGCCTTTACGGAATTCCTCGTCAAACAGACGGTCGGCGCGCTCGTTGCCGAACAGCAACTCGCACTGCGTACCCAACAATCGCTGACCGAAGCCCAACTCGAAACGGAGAAGCCGACACCCGCGTGCGCGGCCTACTGGCAAGACTGCCTCGCCGCACTGCGGACGCTGAAAATTTGCGACCCCGCCTGCGGTAGCGGGGCCTTTCTCATCGAAGCGTACGAGCAACTCGACTGGCACTACGGGCACATCGTCGAACGCATCGCCCGCCACACGGGTACATCCGAAAAAGAACTGATGGAGCCGGTGCCCGCTTACATCCTCAACGACAACATCTACGGCGTCGACCTCTCCAAACAGTCGGTCGAAATCAGCCAACTCGCGCTCTGGTTGCGCAGCGCCATCCCCGGCAAGAAGCTCGCCGACCTGAGCAAGAACATCGTCTGCGGCAACAGCCTCGTCGTCGACGCCGCCGTCCACCCGAGGGCGATGGTTTGGAGCGAGACCTTCCCCAATGTCTTCCAGCGTCGCAATCCCGGCTTCGATGCCGTCATCGGCAATCCGCCGTGGGAACGCCTGAAATTGCAAGAGCGAGAGTACTTCGCGCACGCCGCTCCGGACATCGCCGAAGCCGTGAGTGCCGCAACGCGACGCAAATTGATCGCCGAAATGGTGACGACCCGGCCCGAACTCTTCGACAACTACACGAACGCCAAACTCACGGCTGAGCGAACGCTCGACCACGTTCGCAAGTCCGGCGAGTTCCCGCTGACGGCGCGGGGCGACATCAACACGTACATGCTGTTCGCCGAACTCGCCCGCAAGCTCGTCGCCCCGACCGGCCGCGTTGGGTTGCTCGTGCCATCCGGCATCTCGACCGACCACACGACCCGCGAATTCTTCGCCACGCTGATGGACACGAAGGCACTGATCAACCTCTACGACTTCGAGAACAAAGCCCCGGTGTTCCCGGATGTCCATCGCTCTTTCAAGTTCTGCACCTTGGTCTACGGCGGCTCCGAGGTGAAAACTGCAGCATCATCATTCGCGTTTTTTCTGCGGCAAATCGAAGATCTCGACGAGAAGAAAAGGCACATCGCACTGTCCGCAAAAGATATCGCGTTGCTGAACCCGAACACGCGGACTTGCCCGATCTTTCGCACCCGTCGCGATGCGAAACTCACGAAGGAAATTTACGGGCGCGTGCCGATCCTCATCGACCATTCGCGAGTCGAAGGCGGCAACCCGTGGGACATTCGCTTCCTTCGCATGTTCGACCAAACCAACGATGCCGAACTGTTCCAACCGCCGGAGACGCTGAAAGCCGACGGGTTGAAACTCGTCGGCCATCGCTGGATCGACAATACACGAACGTACCTGCCGCTTTACGAAGCGAAGATGATTCAGGCGTACGACCACCGCGCCGCCAGCGTCGTGATCGAAGCCGGAAACTGGGTTCGCCAGGGGCAGACGGAAGAGACGAACCTTGTCGCACACCAGAACCCGGAATTCGTGGTACAACCGCGCTGGTGGGTGGATGAGGTGGCGGTTCTAGACGTTATGAAGTCGAAACGCGAACAGGGTTGCATCGGGTTCAAGGACATTACCAGCCCGACCAACCAACGAACGATGATCGCGTCCGCAATGCCTTGGTCCGCAGCCTCGAATCACTTCATCATGGTGCTAACGAGTGCATCGGCGCGACGTGAGATGTGTCTGCTCGGAAACCTGAACGCCTTGGTTCTCGACTACGTTACACGGCAGAAGATCGGCGGTATCACACTCAACTTCTTCATCGTCGAGCAACTGCCGATCTTTCCGCCGGATCGCTATGCCGAGAAATGCCCGTGGGCGAAGAAGCTGACGCTGGAGAAGTGGATTTCCGACCGCGTGTTGAAGCTCACCTGCACGGCGAACGACATGAAGCCGTTGGCCGAAGCGGCGGGGTTCGATCCGCCGATCCACCGCTGGAACCCCGCCGAGCGCGCCGAACTGCTGGCCGAACTCGATGCGGCTTACTTCATCCTGTACGGCATCGAGCGCGACGATGCGGCGTACATTTTGAGCACGTTCCAGGGCATCCAAGACGACGGCAACGCCTCGTTCGTTTCCGGCGCAACGTCCCAATCGCAACGGATCCTCGAAGCGTACGACAAACTCATTCGCCGCGAGGCGCAGTCTTCGTAGCGGAGCGCGTGCGCGTCACCGATTGTCGGTGATTGTTTGGATCTGGATCTGGGTGAAGTCCACGCGCTCCGCTGCGCAAAGCCTTCGCGTCGCGGCTAATTCTGCGCTTCGCGAATTGCGTATTCGCGATCGACGTTTAGGCCGTCGAAATGTTGCACTGCGCCGCTCATCCATGCGACCGTGAGGCGGCCGATGCGGTCGGCGGTGCCGAGGCCGAAGTCGATGCGGGGGTCGTTCGCGGAGAGGTAACTGCCGCCGCCTTTCACGAACCGCGTCAGTTTGCGGCCGTTCACTTCGAGCGTCAGTGTCGTGCCGACGATGTCGCGATGGCTCTTCCCGTGGAGTGCCAATTTCAGCCAGTGGTGGCCGCGCGGTGCGACGTTCCGCAGTATCGCGATGGGGTCGTTCTGATGGCTGATAATTACATCCGGTCGGCCGTCGTTATCGAGGTCGGCGACGGCTAGTCCGCGGCCGACGTGTTCGCCGCGCAAGTAGCTTCCGCCCTTACCGGGAAGCTCGCGGAACTGGCGACGGCCTTCGCGTTCTTCGTTCCGCATGAAGATCGGCCGTTGGCGATACGTCGACCCAGCTGGGTTCCGGATTACGTGACCGTTTGCGATGAAAATGTCTTCCCAACCGTCGAGATCGAAGTCGGTGATGCTAGTTCCGAAGCCGACGAACGGTCGGCCAATTCGCCCGATGCCGGCGGCTTGCGAGAGGTGCTGAAAGCGGTTGCCGTCGATGTTGCGATACAGCGCAGGAACCTCGCCCTGGAAGTTCGTCACCCAGAGTGAAGGGCGGCCGGTGCCATCATAGTCGGCGGCATCGACGCCCATGCTGCCGTTGTAAAGGCCGTTATCGTCGGTTGCGACACCCGCGATCTTCCCCACTTCCTCGAACGTGAAGCCTCCACGATTGAGATACAGGAAATTATCGCCACCATCATTCGCAACATACACGTCCGGTTTACCATCGGCATTGACATCCACGATCACCACACCGAGACCCTTGCCATCGGGGCGCAACTTGGCAGTCAGCGTCTTATCTTGGAAGGTGCCATCGCCGTTGTTGCGATAGAGTCGATGCGGAAGGGGTTGGAATTTCTGCGGTGCGCAAACCATTTGAACGCCGTTCGCCTCACATTTTGGGTCGTTGGCAAACGACCAGTCGACGTAGTAACAGACGTACAGATCGGGGTAGCCATCGCCGTCGAGGTCGCCGAAGGCGGCGCTCGTGGCCCAGCGCGTGTCGTTCAAGCCGGCCTTCGCGGTCACATCGACGAACCGCCGCCCGCCGGCGGGGTTCGCTTCGTTGTGGAACAAGCACACGCGATCCCAACCGGTGACGAGCAGGTCGGGGAAACCATCGCGGTCAATGTCGGCGACGGCGACGCCGTGCGTGTAGAACGACGGCCCGCACGCGATGCCGGTTTCCACCGAAACATCCTGGAATTTCCAGTCGCCGAGGTTGCGAAACAGCTTGCTCGGTTTACCACGAATCACTTTGCCATCGAGCGACCCGCCGCCGGTGAAGAACAGATCGATTTTGCCATCGCCGTCGTAATCGAATGCTGCCACGCCGCCGCCGAGCGATTCGAGAATCGTCGAGAGGTTGGCCTCTTCGCCGTTGTTATAAGTGAACGCGATCCCCGTCTTCGCGGTGACGTCTTCAAAGAGGTCGGGGCCATCCGCTTCGGGCACCGGTTCCACGGGGCGCGAAAGCAGCACGGCGATTGCGATGCCGCCCGCGATCAGAACGGCGATGCCCCACGCGAGAAATCGAGTACGGCTCACGGCTTCTTCTCCGCGGGTGGCGGCGGGCGAAACAACTCGTCTTCGATGCGTTGCACCTTCGCCAATTGCGCCGATGCCTCCGCTTCGCGGTCGAGATCGCGGAGGCAGCGCGCGAGCTGCACGTTCGCATCGCGATGCTTCGGGGCAAGTGCAATCGCACGTTGCAAGCGCGGCTCGGCCTCGGCGGGCCGACGCCGATCGAGCGCCAGTTTCGCGGCTTCGACGAGCACGGCCACGTTCGACGACGCATCGTTTTCGAGTGTGGCAAGTTGCGCCGCCGCCCGGTCGAGTTCGCCGAGTTGACGGTAACATCGTGCGATTCCGAGCGTCACTTCGGTCGGCTGATACGCATCGATTCGCAGTCGTTCCAAGAGCGGCAGCGCCTCGAGTGGGGATTCGAGCACGAGCACATTCGCGAGCGCCAACGTGCATTCGCGCAGCTTCGGATTCACAGTCAAGCTCTCGCGGTATCGTGCGAGTGCATCCGGAATTTCGCCGCGATATTCGTGGCTACGCCCGCGCAGAAACAGCACGTAGCTGCGTTCGCCACCAGTCGGGTTGCGCTTCAGCCAAACGTCGGTTGCGTCGGCGGCGAGTTTCGGTTGGCCGCCCGCCAAGTACCCGCGGGTGAGCGCTTCGAGCATGAGCGGAACCGACGGGTTCTCCGGGTTGCGAATGCAGAATTGGACCGCACCCGTCGCGCCGGTCAAATCGCCCGATTGCGAGCGCCGCATCGTGCGCTCCAACTCGATCATTTCCTTATCGCCATCGAGTTCGTGAAAGCGATTGAGGTGCCGCTCCGCCGCCGGAAAGTCGTCGATGCGCCGTGCCGTTTGCGCTGCGAGGAGGTGCGCGGGTGCGTCGGTGTCGTCGTTGCGAAGGTAGTCTTCGAGTTGGATCTGTGCGGTTGTCAGATCGCGTTCGGACAGCGATTGTTGGATCGCACGCATCCGCAAGTTTTGGCGAATCGGCAATAGGGAGAAATACGCGATGCCCGCGAGTAAGCCGAGACACAAAACGAGCCATCGTCGTCGAGCCATAGTTGGCATGATAGCCAATTCCACTGCCCCGCTCCGAAATGAATCGGCGAATCGCGAACGACGACCGCGAAGCCGGCACGTTTGGTAACATACCAACAGCCCCGTAACGTTGGCGAGTCGAGGTGCAAGATGATCGAGCACGTGCGTATCAAAAATTTTCGCAGCCTCGTCGACGTAGCGGTCGATCTCAGTCCCGTCACCGTGCTGATCGGACGAAGTGGCACAGGCAAAAGCAACTTCGTGCGAGCGATTCGTTTCCTTCGCGATTCGTTGAACCTGCGGGCAGTGGTTCTCAACGCAGATACCGGTAATAGCTTGCACGTCGATCACGTTGGCGAACCGTTAGAATTCGAGATCCGATTCACCATCGCGGCTTTGGAATCCCAGTTCAAATATTTGCTCGGATTCGACCCCAAAACGCAAACGTACACCGAGCGCCTAACCAAAGAAAACCAA
>JAYSKW010000579.1:0-3100 GCA_043726085.1 Limnoglobus sp. | reverse complement strand
GCCCATAACTTATAGGCGTCGTCGATCAGCACGCACGACCGGTAAGCGGCCCGCATGTCGCTTTGGCCAAACGGGTTCTCGAACAATGCCGCGTTTACCGTGCTGACAGGGCTGTCGCTCATTGCTAACGTGAGTCGTATGAACATGAATTGCTTTCTGTGCGGTGCTTTCAGGCAACCTCGCGAGCAATAGGGTATTTGTTGTGAGTTCGGCCCCGGTGTATCAGACCGGGGGCCGATGTGCGTCAGCCTACCTATCCCCTGCTGACCTCGGGTATTCTACCTCGGGGCACGCATCTTGCCACCCTCCTTGTCGATTGAATTGATGGAATCCGTTGACGGAATCGTTCGCGGCGTGTGCCGTGGGTGGTCGCGTATCGGTATGGATTACGATGATCTCTCGCAGTTTTGCCGGTTGAAATTGATTGAGCGGCACGCGGAATACGACTCGGAACGCGGTACGTTTCCGACGTGGGCGCGGATGGTTTCGCAGTCGGAATGTCGTCGCCTTTGGCGAGTACATTGCCAATTGCATTCTTCCCTGGGTGAGGGCGACGAACCGACGGATTTCTCCCCACGACCTCAGCAACTGGCGGAAAATCGCGAAAGAGACTCGTTGCTCCGATTGGCGGTAGAATCCCTCCCTTTCACCCAACGCGCCGTTATTGAGCGTTTTTGCGGTCTTGCTGGACATCCGCCCGAGAATCTTCGGGAATGCGCGGTTTCGCTGGGGTGGAGTAATGGCGATTGCCAACGATTGTTTGCGGAAGGTATCGAGTCACTTCGTCACGTTTTGGGGGATAGCTATGCAGCCGACATTATTTGACGGGATCGACGCACCGACGGATGGCGTCGCGCGGGCGTGGCTGGTGGCGTCGCGGGCGATCCAGAACCAGTGGTACGGGATGAGTCGAGGCGACGCAATGCAGAAACTGCTTTCCGTGAAACGACGTTCGCATCGCGAGTACGAGCGTAAATACGTGAGGCTTGTGAGCGGAACGAATTTATATCAGGCGCGGGCGTGGCACCCGATCATCGGCAGTGTGAACCTCGGGTTGTACGGGACTGAGACGCAGGCGTGGGCTGCGGTCGTGGTGTGGATCAACGCGGGGTGCAACCCGTGCGATGGTCTGCCGAGTGGGGTGTTGCCGAAGTGGGCGAAGCGCGACGGCGAAGGTTATATCGCCGTGCGGAAGGGCATCGTTATGGGGTGGTTTGCGTCTGCGGCTGAGGCGCATCGGTCGGTTCGGGATAGTCTCGAAATACGTTTGGTGTGCCGTCCCATCGCGGTTTCACGGCAGGCTGTCGGTCGGCGACACGTCCGAGAGCGTGCGAGCATGTTCCCAGACGGGCCGCAAGCGAGTGAACAAGCGATGTGAGTTGGGCAATGCGTACGTCCTGGTCTCGCAAGTGTGATTGGACGGGATCACATTTTTGCAGACAGCAGCCGATAAAAGCGTGGCTCATAGTCGGTACTCCATCAGGAACGCATCCTCGCCACTATCTTCGTAGTATTTCCGCAGAACCCGCTTTGCCTTGAAATCCTGATGGCGGAAGAACAATTGCGCGATGAGGTTTCGCTCTCGCACCGCCAGCGTAATCTTCGGTCGTCGATGGCTGGAAAGTTTACCGATCAGCTTTCTGACCATCTGGCAGCCGATTCCAGATCGCCGGAAATTCGGTGCCACCGCGAAGTTCAGCACGTGCAACCGGCTCTTATGCAGTTCGTAGATCATAAAGCCGATGACGCGATCTTTCGTCTCGGCAACCATTCCGATGCAGTTCCGTTGGCGGAGGCACCGGAGGAAATCGTCTTCTGTCCATGCATAATCGGAATTCTCCTGATCCGCTTTCAGAACGTCCGCCATATCGCGGCGAATCATCCAGCGAATGTGAATTTTCACGGTCGCTTTCGCGTCATTCATTGTGTCTTTCGTGTGGGTATTTGCGACCGTTAAACAAACATGCACAAGCACCCATAGATTTGGTCAAGAAAAACTCCGCATTGAATCAGCTGAATAATATGATCCTCAGTCTTAGATGGCACCAACCCAATATCGCCCAAGTGGTGGCCGCCCTTTAACTCCCCGTTTCGGCTTCCTCGCATCCCACCATCGTTTGACCCAGTATCGCCCGTGTTCGGTTGCGGTGGTACTGCCGTCTTCGTGGTGTTCGATCCACCCGCGTTCTTCGAGAACCTCGAGGTCTTCGTGACGGATCGGCACGGTTGCGGTGCCGTGGTCGGGTAGCAGGCCGCTGCCGTTGATTTCGAGGATGATTTCGCCATCGGGGACGGTGAGTTTATCGCCGAACGCGACGGCGGTCAGGGCGAACATTGCGGCATCGTGGGGGAATGTCATTGTGCGACCGCCTTTCCGAGTGCGGCCATCGCGGCTTCTTTAGTGGGGTAGGCGCGGAACGTGACGTCTCCTCGGTATGCTGCGGTGTTGCGTGAGTCCCACGCATAATAGTCGTATAAGTCGCCGCCTTCGAGTTTATCGAACACGGATTGCGGGATAGTGCTCTGCGCGATTTCGTCGCCCGACGACGGTACGAAATACGCAGCGTTGTCTTGGACCTCCCGATACCACTCGTGCGAGTCCGCGTAGTTGCGATCCTCGTCTTGCACGTAGTCGGGTTTGTGGTTGGCGGGGTCGAAGTCACTTAAATCAGTGGTTCCGGCATCCGCTGGGATAGCCTTGTCGAAGTCTTTGATGCTCATCATCTTCCTTTCGTTTGGTGGTTGGTTTTGGGCTTCGGAATTCGACGACTGTGCGCACAACGTCGGCAACGTGTTGGTCCCTTCTGGGATAGAGGAACAGTCGTTCCTCAGTGACGAACCGGTTTGTTCCTCATGCAGTAGGAACGCTCGTTCCTCATGCGTGGCCCGTTGCGGTTTGGGAATTCGCAGCTGATCGATTACGGGGCTTCACCCTCCTTATCGAACGATCTAACACTCATGGTGTGATAACGCCCAACGCCATCTCGGGTTAGGCGTAGTTTGACGACGAATTTTACGTATTCGCCAGCCGGCACGGTGTGATAGTAGCCAGCCGTGTCGGAGACTGACTTCGCTTTCGTCCGCACCATGACGACGACTT
>JAYSKW010000578.1:0-1317 GCA_043726085.1 Limnoglobus sp. | reverse complement strand
GCACGCGGTTGCGGGGCGTAGTAGCTGATTTTGAAGCCGTCTTCCGGCCCGATTGGCTTTGAACAGGCCAACCCCATCAGCGTGTTGCCGTACGTCGGCGTCATGTACACTTCGCCGTTGTCGAGCATTTCCTCATACGCTTCCCGCGTGAATTGCGGCGTGAACTCGGTACCGCCGCTAAAGATACCAATTATGCCCGCCGTCTGAATCGAACGCAGACCGCCGCTCGGGACCGATTTGCCGAGGGCACGATACTTGTCTTCGAGGCGACCCGCACGCAATGCCTCGTCGAGTGCCGCCAGCAGTTTCGGCGTCGTGAACATACAGCGGATTTCGTGGCCACCCGCGAGCACTGTCAGTGCCTGATCGATGCAGTGATCCTTGTACGCCTGCGCTTCGGCGATCTTGCGTTCCTTGAGGCACTTCACCACGTAACGCGGGTCGAGATCGACGCAGAAACTAATACCGCCACGGTATTGTGCGAGGTGTTCGATCGCCAGCCGTAACCGGCGTGGCCCCGATGGCCCGAGCATCAGCCAGTTCGAGCCGCGCGGGAACGATTTCTCCGGGAAGGTATCCGAGATCATTTCGTAGTCGATTTTGAAGTCGTCGATGACGATACGCGACTTCGGCAGACCGGTGGTGCCACCGGTTTCAAACACGTAGACGCCACGGTCCGCATACGCCTTCGGCACCCAGCGACGCACAGGGCCGCCACGGAGCCAATCGTCTTCAAAGATCGGGAACTTCTTGATGTCGTCGAACGTGTGAATGTCCGTCAGCGGATTGAAGTCGAACGACTTCGCTTTGTCCAGCCAGAAAGGCGTACCAGTCGCGGGGTTGAAGTGCCATTGGACGATTTCGCGGAACTGCGCGTCCAGTTGCGTTTTGGCGTTCGCGATTTTTTCGGCGAGTGTCGCACCGGTGACGGGTATCGGCTTGCCGGGTGTGTCTTGCACGGGAATAGCCCTTCAATCTGAGGAGGGAATGTTGTCGCAATGATAGGACCGCGAGACCATCTCCGACCACAACGGTGTGAGTGCAGGGTTGGATTTCTTACTCGCAGGAAGCCACAGGGACTTTATCCCCACGCTGTTTTCGAGTGTCAATTCTTTTCTGATTCTGGTAGCCGCAGGTCTTTAGCCTGCGCGGGGGTAACAACCCTAAAAAACCAGTAGTGGCGAGTCTTCGAGACGCGACGCGATCCGCACAAAACCTTCATTCCGGGCGCACGAACCGTCGTGTTTCGCAGACTCACCACGACCCTCAGCGATTGCTCGTGGCAAACGCAGGCTAAAGACCTGCGGCTACCAGAAT
>JAYSKW010000577.1:0-1038 GCA_043726085.1 Limnoglobus sp. | reverse complement strand
TGCGGACGCTTCACACGGCACGCTTACGCCGTGCCGCTCGCCAGGGTTCTGTAAACAGATCTGTCAGCGTCCCCGCGCTACGCGGCGAAACGAAATCTCTCACCTCCTGGAAATCCTATGCGACTCTCCCTCGCGCTCTCGATTCTTGCACTCGGGTTCCCCGTTCTGGCGGCTGAGAAGATGAACGTGCTGTTTATCGTCAGCGATGACCTCACGAACCAGACCATCGGCTGTTACGGCAGTGCGAAGGGGCAGACGCCGAACATCGACAAACTGGCTGCGAAGGGTGTGCGCTTCGATCGTGCGTATTGCCAGTATCCGCTATGTAACCCGAGTCGCGCGTCGTTCCTCACGGGGTTGCGGCCCGATCAGATTAAAATTTACGAGAACGTAACGCAGTTCCGCAAAACGACGCCGGATGCGCAATCGTTGCCGCAGACATTCCGCAAAGCGGGGTACTTCGTCGCGAGGGTCGGCAAACTGTACCACTACGGCGTGCCGGGGCAAATTGGCACGAATGGCCTCGACGATGAGCCGTCGTGGGAGAAGGTCTACAACCCGAAAGGCTACGACAAAGACGACGAAGATCAGAACCGGATTTTCAGTATGACGCCGATGGGCAAAGGCTCCGGGCGGTTCGGTGGCAGCCTCAGTTGGCACGCTTCGGACGGCAAAGATGCGGAACACACCGATGGCAAAATCGCGGCGGAAGTCGTGACGCAGATTGCCGCGAACAAGGACCGACCGTTCTTCCTCGCGTGCGGTTTCTTCCGCCCGCACACGCCGTACGTCGCGCCGAAAGCGTACTTTGCAATGTACCCGCCGGAGAAATTCGCACTGCCCGTCGTGCCGAAGGATCACCGCGACACGCTCCCCAAGCCCGCGTTCGGCAGCGCAAAAAAAGAACAAGACACGATGACCGACGACCAACGACGCCTCGCACTTCAGGCGTACCATGCCGCGACGACGTTCATGGATACCCAGGTTGGCCTCGTCGTTGCCGAACTCGAAAAACAAAAACTGGCGGACAAAACCATC
>JAYSKW010000576.1:0-1751 GCA_043726085.1 Limnoglobus sp. | reverse complement strand
CAATTATCAGTGCCGTCGATGCCGACACGGTGCGGCTCTTCCACCCCGACTGGGACGAGTATCGTTGCCATTTCGACGCCGTGGAAACTGCGAAACCCGCGCCGCTACTCTTCACCGATAACGACACGAACTCCCCTGCCCTCTATGGCGTGAAGTCGGCAGGGCACTTCAAGGATGGCATTAACGAGTACGTCGTTCACGGCAACAGCGCGGCGGTGAATTCCGATAAAACCGGCACGAAGATGGCGGCGCATTACCAGTACACGGTGCCCGCAGGTGGATCGGTGACGGTGCGCGTGCGGCTTCGCCATGCGGCCGAAGATCGTATCGATTCTGCGTTCAGCGATTTCGATGCGATCTTCGCGGACCGTGTCGCCGAAGCCGATGCCTTTTACGACGATATCCAGCGCGAGATGCCGAACCCGGACTCGCGACTCGTTCACCGTCAGGCGATCGCGGGGTTGATCTGGACGAAGCAGTTTTTCAATTACGACGTCTGGCGCTGGCTGAAAGGCGACCCCGCGCAACCGCTGCCGCCCGCTTCGCGGAAAGACCGCGAGAGCCGCAACGTCGATTGGGAACACCTCAAGAATTCCGACATTATCTCGATGCCGGACAAGTGGGAATACCCGTGGTACGCCGCGTGGGATTTGGCGTTCCATACACTCCCGTTCGCCACCGTCGATGCGACATTCGCAAAGGAACAGCTACTGATGTTCCTCGGCGAATCGTACATGCACCCGAACGGCCAACTCCCCGCGTACGAATGGAACTTCGGCGACGCGAACCCGCCGGTCCATGCCTGGGCGTGCTGGCGCGTGTTCCAAATCGATCGCCAACAGCGCGGCGACAAGGGCGATCTCAGCTTCCTCGAACGCACCTTCCACAAGTTGATGCTGAACTTCAACTGGTGGGTGAATCGCAAAGATGCCTTCGGCCGCAACGTCTTTCAGGGGGGCTTCCTCGGCCTCGACAACATCGGCGTGTTCGACCGTAGCCGCCCGCTGCCAACCGGCGGGTTCATCAACCAAGCCGACGCGACTGGCTGGATGGGCATGTACAGCCTGAACCTCATGCGGATCGCGCTCGAGTTGGCGTTGCACAACAAATCGTACGAAGACATGGCCATTAAATTCTTCGAGCACTTCCTCGGTATTGCCCGTGCCATGACCGACATGGCCGGCAAAGGCATCGGCCTGTGGGACGAGCAAGACCAGTTCTACTACGACGAGTTGATATTACCGAACGGCGATGTGCAACCGCTCCGCGTGCGTTCGATGGTCGGGTTAATCCCGCTATTCGCAGTCGAAGTGCTCGAACCCGAACTGCTAGCGAAGCTGCCCGAGTTCGCGAGCCGGATGCGCTGGATCCTCGAAAACCGCCCCGACCTGTCGACGCTCGTTTCGCGCTGGTACCAAGATGGCCGCGGCGAACGCCGGTTGTTATCGTTGCTGCGCGGGCACCGGATGAAGAAGCTTCTGGGCCGATTGCTCGACCCGAACGAGTTCCTGTCGGACTTCGGCATTCGATCGCTGTCGAAAGCACACAAAGACAATCCGTTCGTGTTTCACGTAGGAAATGAGCCACTGACAGTCGACTATCAGCCCGCCGAGGCCACGATCGCGAACTTCGGCGGCAACTCCAATTGGCGTGGGCCAATTTGGTTCCCGATGAACTATCTCATCGTGGAGAGCCTGCACAAATTCCACCACTATTACGGCGAAGAGTTCCGCGTCGAGTGCCCCGTCGGC
>JAYSKW010000575.1:0-4295 GCA_043726085.1 Limnoglobus sp. | reverse complement strand
GCTCCTCGAACGTCGCGGCCTCAAAGTCCGGTTGCAAAAATTCGACCCGTACCTCAACGTCGATCCGGGGACGATGAGCCCCTATCAGCACGGCGAAGTTTACGTCCTCGACGACGGCGCAGAAACCGATCTCGACCTCGGCCACTACGAACGATTCACGAACGCGCACCTCGACCGCGATTGCAACTTCACGACTGGGAAAATCTATCAGTCGATCATCACCAAGGAGCGTGGCGGCGAGTATCGCGGCAAAACGGTGCAAGTGATTCCGCACGTGACCGATGAAATTAAGAGTTGCATTCGCAAGATCGTCGCACCCGATATCGACGTAGTGATTACCGAAATCGGCGGCACCGTCGGCGACATCGAAGGGATGCCGTTCTTTGAAGCGATCCGTCAATTCGCGCTCGAATCGGGCCGCTCGAACTGCCTGTTCATCCACCTGACGCTCGTACCGTATCTGAAGGCGGCGGGCGAACTAAAAACGAAACCGACGCAGCACAGCGTGCAGGAACTCCGCAAGATCGGCATCCAGCCCGATGTGATTATCTGCCGTACCGAGCGAACGATTCCGTCGGAAGACTGCGATAAAATTGCTCAGATGTGCAGCCTCGAGCGCCGGGCAGTGATCGAGGAAAAGGATCGCGAACACAGTATCTATGAAGTGCCGTTGAGCTTGCACACGAACAAACTCGACGAGCTGATTGTCGAGAAACTGCAACTGACGGCGACGCGGCAGATCGACATGTCCGACTGGAAGGAGATGCTCACCCGCATCATCAAGCCGACCAATGAGGTCACTATCGCGTTCGTCGGCAAGTACGTCAAACACCGCGATGCGTACAAGTCAGTTTACGAAGCCCTCGATCATGCTGGGATTTTCCACGATTGCAAAGTGCGGCTCCAGCGGATCGAAGCGGAGAAAGTCGAACAGGAAGGCGCGACGATGCTGGCGGGCGTCGATGGCTTGCTCGTTCCCGGCGGCTTCGACAAGCGCGGCACTAACGGCAAAATCGAAGCGATTCGCTTCGTTCGCGAGCACAACATCCCGTTCTTCGGCATCTGCCTCGGCTTGCAATGTGCCACAATCGAGTTCGCCCGCAACGTCCTCGGGCTTACGGGCGCGAACTCGACCGAGTTCGATAAACACACGCCGCACCCCGTAGTGGCGTTGCTCGATGCGCAGAAGAAAATCACGCAGGTCGGCGGCACGATGCGGCTCGGTGCGTTCGATTGTCGCCTCGAAGCGGGGACGAAATCCCACGCGGCGTATCAGTCTGCGGTCGTGTCCGAACGCCACCGTCACCGGTTTGAAGTGAACAACGAATATCGTGCGCAACTCGAAGCGAACGGGTTGCGAATTGCGGGCACCAGCCCCGATGGCTCGCTCGTGGAAGTGATCGAACTGCCGACGCACCCGTGGTTCGTGGCCGTGCAATGTCACCCGGAATTTAAGTCGAAACCGACGCACCCGCACCCGCTGTTCCGCGACTTCATCGGTGCCGCGCTCGAACTGCGAAAGGCGAAGAAGAAGGCCGCCGCAGCGGTACCGCCCGCCTCCCCGATCGTGGTCGGGTAGACGATGCCACCCGCGAAACTGCTACCGGTCACCGCCCGCATACCCTTGGTTATGCGCGAGTTGGACCGCCTCTATTCGGATTCGCCGACCGAACTGAATTTCCGCACGCCATTGCAACTGATGGTCGCGGTCATGCTCTCGGCGCAGTGTACCGATAAGCGCGTCAACCTCGTCACGCCGCCACTCTTTGCACGCTACCCCACCGCACACGACTTCGCCACTTCGGACAAAACCGAACTCGAATCGTACGTGCAATCGACGGGCTTTTTCCGCAACAAAGCGAAGAACATCCGCGCCGCCTGCCAGGCGTTGATCGAGCGTCACGGTGGCGAAGTGCCGCGTACGCTCGAAGAACTCGTGGCGCTGCCGGGCCTCGGGCGGAAGTCCGCAAACTGCGTCCTCGGCGACGCATTCGACACGCCCGGAATCACCGTCGACACCCACGTGGGTCGATTGTCGCGCCGCCTCGGTTTCAGCAAACACACCGACCCCGTGAAGGTCGAATTTCAGCTGATGAAACTCCTGCCGCAAGAAGCGTGGACGCGAGTCAGCCACCAACTAATACTGCACGGTCGCCGTGTCTGCGCATCGCGCAGCCCGCAATGCGAAGCCTGTACATTGGCTACGCTCTGCCCGAAAGCGGGCGTAATTTCTCAATCATCACGGAAAACGACATGACCACGCACACGCTTCTCGAACGATTTCTTCGCTACGTCAAGATCGACACGACCGCCGACGAAAAATCGACGACGTACCCGAGCACGCCTGGCCAACTCGTGCTCGGCTGCATGTTAAAAGACGAACTGCTCGCGATCGGCTTGAGCGATGCGATTCAAAACGAGTATGGCATCGTGTTCGCAACGATCCCCGGTAACGTGCCCGGAGCGCCGACCATCGCCTTCAATTCGCACGTCGACACTTCGCCCGAAACGACGGGGAAAGGCGTGAACCCGCAGATCATTCGCGACTATCGCGGTGGTGACATCCCATTGAAAGCCGACCCGACAAAAGTGATTCGCGTCAGCGATAACCCGGAGTTGAATACGCTCGTCGGCAAGACGATTATCACGACCGACGGCACGACGCTGCTCGGTGGCGACGACAAAGCGGGCGTCTCGGTAATTATGGAACTGGCCCGCGTACTCACCGATAATCCGCAGATTCCGCACGGCCCGATTCGCGTCGTGTTCACGTGCGATGAAGAGATCGGCAAGGGCGTGCTACACCTCGACCCATCGGAAATCGGTGCCGTCGTGGCTTACACACTCGACGGAGCGGGAGTCGCAGAAATTGAAGCCGAGACGTTCTCCGCGGATCGCGCCACGGTCACGATCACGGGCATCAACATACACCCGGCGATTGCCAAAGGGCGGATGGTGAACGCAGTGAAGATCGCGGGAACGTTCCTCGACCGCTTGCCGAAACGCTTCCTGTCGCCGGAGACGACCGAGGGCCGCGATGGCTTCGTTCACCCGTACCAAATCGAAGGCGGCGTGGCGAGCACGAAGATTCAAATTCTGCTACGCGATTTTGAAACGGCAGTGTTGAACGAGCGTGCCGAGATGTTGCGCGAAACCGCACGCACGGTCATTCGCGATTTCCCCGAAGCGAAGATCGTCGTCGATGTTCACGCGCAATACCGGAACATGCGCGACGGAATCGCGAAGGAACCACGCGCCATCTCTTATGCAGATCAAGCGGTCAAACGTGCGGGCTTGGTGCCGAAGCACTGCATCATTCGCGGTGGAACCGATGGCTCGCAACTGACCGCGAAAGGCCTGCCGACGCCGAACCTATCCACGGGGGAACACAGCATCCACTCGCCGCTCGAATGGACATGCCTCGAAGAAATGGAAGACGCCGTCCGCGTACTCGTGGAACTGGTGCAAGTCTGGGCAGGGAAGTAGCGATGTTATACTTCGAGCGGGTGATTCGATAAATTTTTGTTAGCCCGACGCGCAAGCGAGGGGAACCCGAGAAAAGGCACGATATCGAAGAAACGACAGTAATCCCTCGCTAGCGCGTCGGGCTAACGGGAATGAATTTGTCAGACTGGTAACGTGTCATTTCCAACCGTGTGAATTTTAGCGGATCCACTCGAACAAGCCGATGCGGTGGCCGTCGGGGTCGCGTAAAATCGCACGGCGATAGCCTTCTTCGCTCTCGGTTGTGTCGTCGTCGGGAACGATGCTCAGTTTGGAAAGTCGCGCCAGTTCGGCAGTCAGATTTTCGACTTCAAAGTAAACGATCGATTGGCTATCGACCTTACCGGTGTCGCGATGTTCGCGGAGCGACAGTTGCCCGCCGGCATCGAACTGGACGTATTTCTTGTCGGTATCGTTCACTCTTACGTGCAAGCCGAGCTTGTCGCGATACCATGCCAACGACTTGGCAATATCCGTCACGGATAGTTCGGTCATGTACAGTTTCATGAATCAACCTCCAAAGAGTTTGCCGAACGAGCCGCCCTGTCCTGCCCCCGTTTCGCGGAACAGCACGGACTCGCGTTTGAACTGCCGGACCGCGAACCAGAGTGCCGCGGTCACGCAGACTGCCAGCCCGCCGATGACGCTAAAAAAGAATCCCCACGGTGTCGGGTCGCTCGAAATCGACAGCAATTTTTGTTGCAAAAGTAACGCACCCGTAATCGGTACGAGCGAGTTCCCGAAGTTCAATTCGGTGCCCGGCAGCATCGTACTGAAGGCGAGCGGCATCG
>JAYSKW010000574.1:0-2181 GCA_043726085.1 Limnoglobus sp. | reverse complement strand
AACGGCAGCCCAAAGCCCGTCGCGATAATCGCGGCGAACACGCCCATGTAGCCGTACTGCGAAAACTGATCGATCATCGGACGTACTCTCGCAACCGCTGGATGGAAAGTTCGACGATTATGAATGTACAGTAAACGCAGAACGCCAGTCGAGGGCAACCCCCGCATCGACTTGTCATGCCCCATCACCGACGGTATAGTTCTGGAACGCACTCGTAGCTCAATTGGATAGAGCGTCGGCCTCCGAAGCCGAAGGTTACAGGTTCAACTCCCGTCGAGTGCATTGCGAAAGTCAACTTCCCGGTTTAATGGGATGGCACGATCGTTCCACCAAGGTTTTGCATGGAAGCATCCTGACCGAGCTATAGTCGGAGGATTAGTTTTTCGCTTGCACCGCAATCAAGTCGTTGATCCGCTTCGCGAAACCGACGGGGTCCAGGATCTTCGAGCCTTCGGCGATCACGGCCTGATCGAGCAATAGCCGCGCGAACGATTCGACTCTCGGGTCGTCGGGGTTCGCGGTATGAATATCGCGCAGCGATTTCACGGCGGCGTGCTCGGGGTTGAGTTCGAGTATCCGCTTGTTTTCGGCCGGTTGTTCGCCGTATTTTCGCATTAACCGTTCCATGTTCGCGGTCATGCCGCCCGCCTGTGCCACCAAGCACGCCGCACTCTCGGTGAGCCGCTTCGTCAGGCGCACATCCGACGTTTCGGCGATCTTCATCTTCATGGCACTCATCAGATTCGCGAACGACTCGGCTACATCGGCGGGGATCTCGTCGCCGGTTTCCTTCAACTCGCCGCGGTCGGCGGCTTGCAGTTTCTTGCCCTTGTACTCGCCGAATTGCGGGATCACGAACTCGTCGATCGGCTCGCTCATCAAGAGCACGTCGTAACCTTTGGCCTTGAAGGTTTCGAGGTACGGCGAACGGCGTAACAGTTCAGGGTTTTCGCCCGTTAGGAAGAAGATTTGCGGTTGGCCTTCGGGCATCTTCGCCACGTAGTCCGCGAACGTCGTGTACGAACCGGCCTCCGTATTCATCGACTCATACAGCAACAGGTCGGCCACCTTATCGCGGTTGCCCCAGTCGCGGGCCAGGCCTTCCTTCAGCATCGAACCGAGGCCGCGGTAGAACGTCACGTACTTCTCGTAATCCATGTTCTTCAGGCCATCGAGGCCCGAAAGCACGTTCCGCACGACGTTTTTGCGGATGGTTTCGAGGTGTGGATTCTGCTGAAGCAGTTCGCGAGACACGTTCAGTGGCAAGTCGGCGGCATCGACCACGCCCGACACGAACCGCAAGTACGGCGGCAACAGTTCCTCGCACTTGTCCATAATCAGCACGCGCTGCACGTACAGCCGCAGCCCCGCTTTCGGCTCCTGCCAGTCGTACGAAAACGGCTTCTGCGCCGGTATGAAGCAGAGTGCCTTGAACTCGGTGCTACCTTCGATGCTGAAGTGCATCACCTTCGCCGGGGCGACGTTGTCGCTGCTGACTTGCTTGTAAAATTCGTCGTACTCTTCAGGCTTCACTTCGTTCTTCGGACGCAGCCAGATCGCCTTGCGGTTGTTGATCGTTTCCTCGTGCGTCTCGGTTTTCCCTTCGACTTCTTCGGTCGAATCCATCACCACCGGGTGCTCGATGAAGTCCGAGAATTTCCGCACGAGCTGCTTGAGCTTGTACGGGTCGAGGAACATCTGCGCGTCTTCCTTGAGCGACAGAATCACTTCGGTGCCGCGCGTGGCTTTCTCGACGGTTTCAATCGTGAAACTGCCTTGGCCATCGGATACCCACTTGCTGCCTTCGCTCGGGTTGCCGAATGTGCGGGTAATGACGGTGACGGTGTCGGCGACCATGAACGCCGAGTAAAAGCCGACGCCAAACTGGCCGATCAGCCCCGGCGCATCGGATTGCTGTTTCTGCTTAATCGCATCGAGGAACGCCTTCGTGCCAGACTTCGCGATGGTGCCGAGGTGGTCGATGACTTGTTCTCGCGACATGCCGATGCCGTTATCGGAGATCGTCAGCGTTTTCGCTTCCTCGTCGGCGGCGATCCGGATCTTCCAATCTTTGTTGTCTTCGAGTTTGTCGTCGTTCGCCAGTGAATCGAACAGACACTTATTGATCGCGTCGCTGGCGTTACTGACGAGTTCGCGGAGGAAAATCTCGCGGTCCGAATA
>JAYSKW010000573.1:0-2498 GCA_043726085.1 Limnoglobus sp. | reverse complement strand
ACGCCCGCGGCTGCCGTGGTTGCGAAGTCACCGCCGATCGCGCGCTATCCCAACCTCGCGAATGTCGCACCCGAAACTGCACAAGCGGTGCTGGGTATGCGGACAGGGGCCGAGTGGCTGGCGCGACGGCAACTCGCGCACGGCAAGTTTCTGTTCGGGGTCAACCCGACGCTACGCACCCCGCTCGAAGGCGACACGGAATTTCGCCAGGCAATCGCGACTTGGGCGGTCTGTCAGGCGGCGGCGTTCACCTTCGATGAAAAACTCACCGCGTGTGGCGGGCAAGCCATTCTGACATTGTTGGCACAAACCAAAGACGACGCTACCGACGCAACGGTGCGCATTCCGACGCTAGTCGCCGGGGCTGGCGATGCTGTCGGATATGCGGCGTGCCTCGTGCTGGCCATCGAAGCGCTGCCGTCGGCCGATGCGAAACTTCTGAACGAATCGGAGAAGCTGGCGAACTTTCTCCGCAAGCAAATTCGCGCCGATGGTGGCGTGAACTGCGGCGACGCGAACGACCCCGACACGGTGAACGTCTACCCTGGCTTGGCGTTGCAAGCCCTCGCGTTGAACGCACGTCGCAAGCCGGCCGCAGGCAAATATGAGGCGATTGCGAAGGGATTGGGCTACTATCGTGCGGCGTTCCGGGCTAAGCCGCATCCGTCGCTGGCGGGCACGATCCTCCCGGCGGCGGTCGAAGTTTACATCGATACGCGAAGTGCCGATGTGGCCGCGATCGCGATGGAAATGGGCGACTGGCTGTGTGCTGCGCAACTCGGCAAATCCGATCCGAACCTTGTTCTGCTCGCAGGTGGGTTTCGTACGTCGCCCACAATCGAGCCGAGTTTTGAATCGGCCCACGCCCTTCGTGGCCTCGCCGCGGCAACGCACCTTTCCCGCCAAATTCCCGACCCCGCACGTTACGCCAAGTATCGCCCCGCCACGGTCGAGGCGATTCGCTTCATGCGTGGCCTGCAATATACCGCCGACAATACGATGCACTTTACCGGCGAGTTTCGTTCGCAATACCTCATCGGCGGCGTGCGAATCGGCATCACCGATGGCAATATCCGCACCGATGCCACCGCGTTATCGCTCGTCGCGTTCCAGCGATTTCTCGAAAGTGGTGCCGACGGTCGCGAGTAACTCGGATTTCCGTATAAATTGCTTTTGAGTATTTCGCTGAAAATCTGGGTGTCGATATGACCACCGACCGTCCGTTGCCGCGACCGAAGTGCAAGTCCCTCATGGGTGTTCGCATCGTCGGTACGGGAAAATACGTTCCGGACATCGTCGTTACAAATGCCGAACTCTACGACCGTTTGAATTTTGCCGCACGCGGTTACAACGCCGAGTGGATCGTGCAGCGAACGGGGATCCACGAACGTCGCCACGCACGTCCCGAACAAGCCACATCCGACCTTTGCATTGAAGCGGCGAAAGACTGTTTCGCGAAAACCGGCTACGGGCCGAGCGACATCGATTTGCTCGTTTTAGGCACATTTACGCCGGATATGTCGTTCCCCTCGACGGCGAGCATCGTCCAAGATTCGCTCGGTATCGTCGGGCCAGCGATTGAAGTCGAAGCCGCTTGTGCCGGGTTCATGTACGCACTCGTGACGGCGGCGGCGTACGTCGTATCGGGCGCTTCGGACCGCGCGCTCGTTATCGGTGGCGATGCCAACTCGCGGATTCTAAACCCTGCCGACCCGAAGATTTACCCGCTGTTCGGCGACGGGGCCGGTGCCGTGATTATCGAACGCGGCACACCCGAGCAAGGCATCGTGGCGTACAGCATGGGTGCAGACGGGGCAGGCGGGGCGATGCTTTCCCGGCCAGCCGGCGGCAGCCGAACGGCGGTCACAGCGGAGAACCTCGCCACCGGGCAACAGTACATGCAAATGGACGGCCAAGGCGTCTACCGTTGGGCCGTGGAAATCCTCCGCGACACCGTCGAAGACGTGCTGACCGCCGCGAAGATGACCTCCGAAGACGTTCATTTGTTCATCGCGCATCAGGCGAATGTGCGGATCATCGAACAGGCACTCGGGAAGTGGCTAAAAATTCCGCAGGAAAAGGTCTTCAACAATCTCGACAAGTACGGTAATACCTCAGCCGGGTCGATCCCGATTGCACTCGATGAAGCGATCGCAGCCGGGAAGCTGAATCGCGGCGAACTCGCGATCTTCAGCGGCTTCGGTGCCGGCCTCGCGTGGGGTACCGCACTCGTCCGTTGGTGAGAATTTCACGATACCGCACGGAGGCGGAGCATGACCGAAGACAAGCCACAAGATGGCGACGACGTCTGGACGATCCCATTACACGGGGCATCGGTGCCATTCGCCCCATCCGCCGACGTGCCCATAAGCGGGCAACCATTCTCGCAAGAACCGCCCCCGCTCGAAGAGGGCGATCTGCGGCTACTATCCTCCGACAACGACATGCCCACACTCGGCTACCACCCACGCCTACGCCGTTTCGGCGAAGCCGCGTAA
>JAYSKW010000572.1:0-1410 GCA_043726085.1 Limnoglobus sp. | reverse complement strand
CAGACGAGCATGGTGGACGTTTTGCACAACGTCTGCCAGTTCTTCAGCCACGAAAGTTGCGGGCAGTGTACGCCGTGCCGCGAAGGGACCGGCTGGATGTTGAAGATCACCGAACGGCTGCGTCGTGGCCTCGGTCGTCGCGAAGATCTCGACGTACTGGTCGATGTCGCGGATCGGATCGGTATCATGCCAGGGACGACGATCTGCGGTTTGGCGGACGGAGCGGGTTGGCCGGTGAAGACTGCCATCCGCAAGTTCCGTTCGGAGTTTGAAGCCGCGATCAAGTCGGGGTCGAAGAGCCAATACGCGAAGCCACTGCAAATGGCGATGGCGCATTAGTTGACGTTCTAGAAGTTAAGAATTTTAACCGCCGAGGGCGCAAAGCTCACAGAGTAAGATTATTATTTGCGATCTCCGTCGTGAATAAACATCAATACAGTGGTAATAGAATTTTAACTATTAGAGGGCGAAAAGAACGCGGAGTAAAGATTATGTTTTGTGTTCTCCGCGTACTCTGCGCTCTCCGCAGTTAATGTTTTTCTGCTTAATTCTTACGAAGGGCAGCCATGCGAATCTTCGTGATGGCGATCTGCGTGGCCGTTTCACTCGCAGGCTGCAAGAAGAAAGTCACTCCGGTAACTCCCGCGCCATCGAGCAGTGCCCCGGCTACCGTCGTTGCCCCTGGGCCGGGTGGAGGTGTCGTAGTGAATGCGGGTGGCGGAGGTGGAGCGGTGCAAGCGGTTCGTGGGGCGGTTCGGCGAACGGTGACGATAAACGATCTTCAGCAGATTCGGATCTTCATCGACAATGCATCGCTGGCGAGTGGGCGGATGCCATCGACACAAATGACATATTCGGCACTGAAACAAGAAGCGCCGAACATCGCGACGCTGATCGACGATGGCGTACTGACGCTGAATGACGCCACGACTCGCGAACAGGTTTGGGCGTACGAAACCGATGCTCTCAAACAGGGCGGCCAGGTACTAACGGGCAGTGGAGTCGAGCGAATGGACGCCGAATCACTCGCGCAGCGATTGCGTCAGTAGCGGTGAATTTTTACCGAGGAGTGACCATGCGAATCGTTGCGATGCTTGCGATCTGCGTGGCCACCGCGCTCACTTGTGGATGCAAGCAGAAGAACTCGGTGCCGATCGCGACGCAGCCGGTCGTAGATAGTCGAAACACGAACTACAAGCCCGGCGATGGCGTGATTGTCAACACGGCCCGCGCCGGCAAGCGAGTGGCGGCACTGAACGATTTCGAGCAATTAAAGATCTTTATCTTCTCGTTCGAACTCGATAACAACCGGATGCCGACGAAGGAAGAAATCCGCACCGATTTGGCGGGTGCCCCGAACTTGTTGAAGTTGATCGACGAAGGTGCGATCTTGTTTCCCGCGGTGCTGAC
>JAYSKW010000571.1:0-2097 GCA_043726085.1 Limnoglobus sp. | reverse complement strand
AACGGCCCGGCTTGCATTCGTAAAAAGGAGTTTTCCCATGAATTCGATCACTCGCCGTGCTGCGGCACTGCTCGTCGGTTCGACGCTCGCCGTACAGGCATCCGCGCAGACGCCGTTGCCGACGCTACCCGCTGCAACGGCTCCCATGCCTGCGCCGGTTGTGGCTGCAGCACCCATTGTGCCGGAGCAGCGCCCCGTCGGTGTCGCCGCGAAAATCAACGGGCAGGAAATCCCCGAAGTGGCGGTCTATCGCGCACTGCGGCAGTTCCCCATCACCGAACGCGAAGTGGCCCGCAAGGAGATTCTCAATCACCTCGTCGAGAACTTCCTGATCGATCAATATCTGACCGCGCTGAAAATCAGTGCGGAATCGGCCGAAGTGGAAAAGCTGATTGCCGAGTTGAAAGCCGAACTCGCGAAGACGATGAAGGACTACGCGAAAGAACTCGAAGCGATGATGCTGACGGAAGCCGAGTTCCGCTCGGAAGTGTCTGCCCAAATGAAGTGGGACAAGTTCCTGAAGAATCAAGGCACCGATACCGCGCTCAAGCAACTCTTCGATGCCAGCCCGAACGTGTTCGATGGCTCGACCGTGCGTGCCAAGCACATCTTGCTGACGCCCGGTGCGGATGCGGCGAAGATTGAAGAATCGAAAAAACTGCTCGAAAACATCAAGGCGACGATCGAAGCGGACGCGAAGAAAGTCGCCGACGCCACGCCAGGCGATCCGCTCGTGAAAGAGCAAGCCCGCGGCAAACGGATCGACGAGACATTCTCCGATTTCGCGAAGAAGCACTCGACTTGCCCATCGAAAACGAACGGCGGCGACCTGAACTTCTTCCCCCGCGTCGGCGCAATGGTCGAACCGTTCGCGAAGGCGGCATTCGACTTGAACCCGAACGGCATGAGCGAAGTCGTCAGCACCGAGTTCGGAATGCACCTGATCCTCTGTTCCGCGAAGAAGCCCGGCGTCGCGCGGAAGTTCGACGATGTGAAGGAAGACGTGCGAGCACTCTACGCGATTCGCCTGCGTGAGGCCGTCGTCGCGCAGATGAAGCCGAAGGCGCAAATCGACATCGTGCGAGTCGTTGCCACCTCCGCAATCAGCAAGTAGAATCGACGTAAGTCACAATTGCGGACGCTCCAAAACTGGTTTTTGGGGTGTTTTTTCGTCTCAAAGGCCACTTTTTGATCGCAAATCGTCGATCTGTTCCGAGGGTTTTTGCGGTATCCTGCAATCCTGTCACGGTTTGCGTCGAGGGTCACTCGATTGGCACTTGCCGCAACTCGCGCCTGAAAATCGACCGGATGCGACACAAAATCGACCGGACGCGACAATTCTATGTCATTTGCGCGCACTTCTATGTCATTTGGCGACAATTCTATGTCACTCCGTGCAACATGCGAATTCCGACTTACGTCAAATCACCTAAAATTTATTGACTTCGCAAAATCGTGTGGGTGCTGCAATCTCTGCCCATTATCACTACATGTGACGATGGCTAGATCAGTGGGCTTACACCCACCGCTCTCCCAGACTGTTACGCTTGGCAGCGGATGGTGGCTTGGGCGGCGGAGCTGCACAGGTCGGCGAAGACGCTGCTGGTTGGGAATAGTAGCTTCGCCACGAGGGCGGTCCAGCCGGTTTGGTGGCTGGCACCGAGGCCCATTCCCGTGTCGCCGTGGAAGTACTCGTAGAACGGGATGTAATCCTTGAAGTGGGGGTCGGTTTGGAACTTCTCGTACCAGCCATTGACGGGTCGTTCGCCTTTCGCGTTCTTCGTGAAAATCTGCGTGAGTCGTGCCGAAACTTGGTTTGCGACATCGAGAATCGATACGGAGTTGCCCGAGCCGACGGGGCACTCGACGCGGAACTCTTCGCCGTAATAGTGGTGGAATTTGTGTAGGCTTTCCACGATGAGATAGTTCATCGGGAACCAGATCGGCCCGCGCCAATTCGAGTTACCGCCGAAGTTCGCAATCGTCGCCTCGGCGGGTTGATAGTCGACTGTCAGTGGCTCATTTCCCACGTGAAACACGAACGGATTGTCTTTGTGGGCCTTCGATAGCGACCGAATGCCGAAGTCCGATAGGAAC
>JAYSKW010000570.1:0-4692 GCA_043726085.1 Limnoglobus sp. | reverse complement strand
CGTTCGCCGTCCCCGACGACTTCGCCTTCCACCCACGTTGCCAACTGTCGCACGGTAACGGTCACAGTCGGCTCCTTCTGGCCTGCGTATGCCACCCACATTAACGGGTCTGGCGTGAAGGTAACGAATCCACGACGACGGGGCAAGTCCAAACGGACCGGCACGCCGTGGGGGATTCGGCACTATTTAACGTATCGACCGGGTCGAATGACGATACGCACGGAGTTGAACGTGAGACCCCAGTTCCAAGGTGAATTGGTGCGGATCGGGCAGGACGTACCGTTCGTACCGCGCGATTGGACAATCTCGACCAAGCATAATTTAATATGAATTGATGTGTATTCCGACGCTCTCGGCAAATTCGTCTGCGTTCATCGGTCCCGTTTCGGTCGCGATGGTGCCGACAGTCGACTTGGTGAGACAGTAGTTCAAGCGGTTCCAAGATTGCACGAGTGATGGCTCGCCCGTTCCCCACGTGACGCAAACGAGTTGCCCCGCACGACGCTTGACCGTGACCATGCCGCCACTCATACCGATTCGGAGTTCGTGCCACGACACTTCGGGGATTTCATCGGGGAACGCGGGCATTCCATCGATCATGCGAAGCGTTGCGGTTTCGCCGAGTGATAGCAACAGATTGCGAACGACCGCCCAATCGGGCAGTACGTTCGGATCGTGCGTGATCGTGCGTTCGACTCCCAAATCGTCCTCGATTCTGCTTACTTGTCCGTTCCGGCTTTCTTCTTCAGCGCGTCTTCGAGGCGCTTCTTCTGTTCCATTGTCAGAACTTCGAGTTGCTCTTTTTTCTTCTTGTCCTTTGCGACCTTGATTTTCGCGGTCATCGCGTCGATTTCTTCATCATACTTCGCATCGATCGCGTAAACTTTCGTTTTCTGATCGTCGGTGAGGCCGAGTTCCCGCCAGCCAGCGGGCAGTTGCGACTTCCCCTTCAACTTTACGGGTACCGTTTCCTTGGCGTCTTTGTCAGCCGCAGGTTTCGGGGTCGTTTTCGCTTCTTGGCCAACGATACCGCCGCCGATCGCGAACAGCCCCATCGCGAGTAATGCCATACGCAGTTTCGTCATGATGCACCTGAAATTGGAACGGGAACGCAAGATTGACACGGTACGCCGTGCTCTCACTGACTATCATGAAAGCATATGCGTATCGCATTTCCAAACAAATAATCGCAATTTATCAATTTTTCTTTTGCAGGGGTTGCGGATTCCACCGCAGTATTGTGCGTTTCGCCAGTATCATAAAGACGATGGAGGATACTATGGCTCGACTCGATTCAACCGAAACTCGAACCGTATCGCTTCGTCTCCCGGTCGTCATCGAAGCACGGCTTCAGGAGAAAGCGAAGCAAGTCGGACTCTCGCTCGTATCGTACATCGAAGTATTGGCGGAACGGGATTCGATTGCCGATCCGATGCCTGAATTGTTGGAAGAAGCGACCCGACGTATGACCTCTCGAACGCCCGAACAAGTTCTCGCGGATCGCGAAGCCATTTTGAAAACCGCACGCCGGGCACGACCGTTACCTCCAGGAAAAACGCTCGCCGATGTCGTGGCCGGAACGTGGCCCGGAGACGAATCCGATGACGAGGTCCGGATGCAACTGGAGCGTCTCTCGTAAATGGATACGCCACTCTATTTGCTCGACACCAACATTCTCGTTCACTTCGTTCGTCGGGATGCCGTCTGGAATTCGGTCAGCGAACGATATCAACTCCTTTCCATCGATCCCGCGCCGATCATCTCGATTGTTACGTCCGCCGAACTGCGATCCCTCGCTTTTCAGAACGGCTGGGGAAAGCCGAAAATTGACCAGATGGAATTCGGCCTCGGCTACTTCGATGAGATTTTTATCGACAACCGTGCGATCGTTGACGCTTATGCCAGCATCGATGCTTACTTTTCACGGCAAGGTCGACCGATGGGTAAGAACGATCTCTGGATCGCCGCGACGACTCATGCGTTAGGTGCTCGTTTGCTCACGACCGACCGCGATTTCGACCCGCTTTCCCCAATGTTTCTGGAACGCGGCTGGATCGATCCATCGCTAAAATAAACGTCTTCGATTGTGCCTTCACGGACGGGAACTTCTAAAACACTCGGCATGATCGCAAGTGTGTTCGCCGTTCACATCTCGGATGGTGCGCTCCGTTCCGAATGGATCGCGGCGGGCTGGATCGCGCTGGTGGCGATGGTTTCGCTCGGTATTCGCAAACTCGACGAACGCGAGATTCCTCGCCTTGGCCTGCTGACAGCCGCGATGTTTGTCGCCTCGCAGATCCACTTTCGCGTCGGCGTCGGAAGCGTTCACTTACTTTTGAACGGGCTAGCGGGGGTCATTCTCGGCCCGCGTGCGGTGGTTGCCGTGGCGATTGCACTCGCGTTTCAGGCGCTGCTGTTCGCGCACGGTGGCCTGACCACGTTGGGCATCAATGGCTCTGTGATGGGCGTGCCTGCGGTGCTGGTCGGATTTCTGTTCCCGGCGATCTATCGCGTCATCAACAAAAATGGTCGCCGTGCGAAGTGGGTCGGCGTCATCGGTGCCGCGACGGGGTTTCTTGCGGGGTTGCTGACGGTGGCGTTGAACGTGCTCGTCGTTTCGTTCGGCATCGAAGGCGGCGAGTCGGTGGCGGTCGTGATCTTCGGGTTGTATCTGCCCGTGATTCTCGTCGAAGCGATCGGCACGGGGATCATCGTCGGCTATCTGCATCGCGTGAAGCCCGAATGGCTGATCCGCGAGAACATCAACAATCCAACGGCGTAATTTCGTCGAACGGAATTTCCCACTGACCGAGTCCGACGCTGACCAACACCGTGCGTTTCTTCACGTCCACCCGCACGACTTTGCCCTTTGCATCGAACCGCGACACGTGGACGACCGCGTTCGCCTGAAGCCGTTCGCGCTTCTCCAGTAACGCAGCCTGAAGTTGCGCTTCCCGCTCGAATTCCATAGTTTTGCGTTCGTATTCCTGCTTCTGTAAGGTCGCTTCATGTTGTGCCGCCAAGGCGTCGACTCGCGCCTTCTCCGCCTCTTCGCGCAACTCTTGCAGGCGCGCCATCTCGACGGTTCGACCACGCTTTTTGCGGAGGTACTTCTGTGCGCGTTTGATCAATTCCTTCGGCAACTTCAGTCGTCGCGCGATCATGATCGCGTTGCTCATGCCGTACTGGCCGATCAACAGTTTGTACGTCGGTCGCAATGTTTCCGTGTCGAACTCGACCGCGCCGTTCTCCGCGTTCTCGTTGTGAAATGCGTACGTTTTGAGGTCGCCGAGGTGGGTCGTGACAATCGCACGACAGCGGATCGAATCGATCTGATCGAGGATCGCGCGACCGAGAGCGGCCCCTTCGGTCGGGTCGGTACCAGCACCGAGTTCGTCGAGCAAGATGAGGCTGCGTTCGTTTGCGAGTTCGAAGATTTTCGCGATGCGGGTGATGTGCGAACTGAACGTGCTGAGCGATTGTTCGAGACTCTGTTCGTCACCGATGTCTGCGAGAATATTGTCGAAAATCGGGAGGGTACTGCCTTCCCCTGCGGGCACGTGCAGCCCGGCTTGTGCCATCAGTGCGAGGAGTCCGGTCGTCTTCAGTGTGACCGTTTTACCGCCGGTATTCGGCCCCGTTACGATCAACATCTGGAAGCCGACACCGAGGCGGACATCGATCGGCACGACCGACTTGGTTTTGCGAATCACACTCGCCGCATCGGATTCGCTCGGCGGAGCTTCGCGGTTGGCGTTGCGAAAGAGGCTTTCCAGCAAGGGGTGACGGGCATTCCGTAGCCACAACTTCTCTTCGTCGTTCACGATCGGCGCGTACATGTTGAAGTCGCGACTGTAGCGGGCTTTCGCGCAAACGAGGTCGAGTTTCGCAATTACATCGAGCGAATAAATCAGCGGCTTGGACACGCGACCGACTTCTGCACTCAACCGGCGAAGCACCCGCTTGACTTCGCGATATTCCTCCGCTTTCAGCGTCATGCGCTCGGCACTGAGTGCAGTAATCGACGCCGGTTCAATGAACACCGTCTCGCCGGTGCCGCTGACGCGGTGAACGACGCCCTGGATTTTGTGCCGATGATTCACCGACACCGGAAGCACGTAGTGGTCGCCGTTGACCGTGGCGTTCGGGTAGCTGAGGATTTTCCGCAGTTCGGGGTCGCGCAGCAATCGTCGCACTTCCGCCTTCACTTTTTCGTCGAGTTGGTGCAGCTTTTGCCGCACCGCACCGAGTTCGCGGCTCGCCATATCGAGCACGTGAGCGCGGCCATCGATGCACCCGGAGATCGTCTTCGCCACCGCGCCGAGGTCTTCGATTCCCGCAAGTAATTGAATCAAACCATCGAGCCGTTCGTCGAGCCGCATTCGGTAGCGATAGATCGCCCCCGTACAAATCAGCGTGTCAGCGACTTCCAGGAGTTGCTCCGCACTGAGTGCCGTGCCGATCGCCGCACGGCGTGCGAGCAATCGCACATCGTGCAGCCCGCCGAATGGCGGACTTTGGCCCTGCGTCAGCGCTTCGACCATCTGCGAAACGAGATCGATCTCCTTGCGGATGAGCACGATATCGGTCGAAGTTTCGAGTTGGAGCGCGAGATCGCGACCGAGCGACGAGGCCGTATAACCGGCAACGAGGGCTAAAATTTTATCGAACTGGAGCAGTTCGAGCGTGTGC
>JAYSKW010000569.1:0-1635 GCA_043726085.1 Limnoglobus sp. | reverse complement strand
GATGCGGGTCGAATCGCTGTTCGCGCTGGAATCGCTGAAGGCGAAAGAGCTGACCGAGACGGTGAAAATCGCACTCGCTTCGACCGAGCCGAAGCTGCGTGCCGCCGGTCGCGTGGTGACCGCAAAGGCGAACCCCGAAGCCGCCGGACGCGAATTGCCGCTACTTTTGAAGGACGAAACCGCAACGGTCATCGAGAAGCAGATGGCGCTCGGCGTACTCGGCAGCCTGAAGGAATCGAAGGAAGTCGATGCCGCACTCGATGCCTGGATGGATCAATTGATTGCCGGAACGGTGCCCGCGGAGTTGAAGTTGGACGTCCTCGATGCGGCCTCGGTGCGTTCGACGACGAAGGATTTGAAGCTGCACGCCCCGCTTCGCGAGAAGGTGGCGACGTACGACAAACAGGTGCGAGCGAAGGCCGGGTTGAACCTGACGATTCGCAATTCGGAAACGCTTGCGGGTGGCGATGCGGATCGTGGCCGCGACTTGTTTCTGAACAATTCGGCGGTCTACTGCCAGCGTTGCCACAAGCTCGACGGACAGGGCGGCGAAGTCGGCCCCGTCATGAACGGCATCGCCAAAGACAAGACGCGCGAGTATCTGCTGGAGTCGATCGTCAACCCGAACGGCCAGATCGCACAAGGCTTCCAAAGCGTGATTCTGAACCTGCTTGACGGCAAAACCGTGAGTGGCGTGCTTCGCTCGAAGGACAAGAAAACCTACGTGCTGGTGACGCCAGAAAACAAGGTGCTGAACATCCTTGCCGAGGACGTGGAATCCGAGAAGCCCGACAAGTCCGCCATGCCCGAAGACTTGTACAAGAAGCTCTCGAAGCGCGAACTGCGCGACATCGTGGAGTTCCTGGTAACGATGAAAGAGCCACTAAAGAAGTGAGTACGCGAACGCCCACGGACGAGCGTCCGTGGGCTTTGACACATCTACCCCACCAGCGTAATCACGTTGATCTCAGGGCGCGATCCGATGCGGGCGGGGATCGCGGAGACGCCGAGGCCGCGCGAGACGTAGACGGTGGTTTCCGGTGCTTGCACGAAACCGCGCAGGTACTTGTCGCCGTATTGCGAAGGCACCCACGGCGTTCGCAGTGCGGGGAACACGATCTGCCCGCCGTGCGTGTGGCCGCTTAATACGAGGCCCACACGCGGGTCGGTCAGCGTTTCGGCGAAGTCCGGATTGTGGCTGAGGAGCAGGCAGGCATCGGAGCGCTTCGCCCCCGCAAGTGCGCGGTCGAGGTCGGGTTGGCCGGTCCACATGTCGTCGATGCCACCGAGGCGAAAGCGGTCGCCACCCTTTTCAAACCAGACGCCATCGTTGGTCAATTCGCGAACGTGCGCCGACTTCATGCCGTCTTTGGTCGCTTGCGTTCCGTGCCAGTGATCGTGGTTGCCAAGTACGCCGAACACGCCCATCGGGGCACGCAGTTCGGCGAGCACATCGAAACACGGGCGGATGTATTTGCCTTCGCGCAGACAGTAATCGCCGCCGAGCAAGATGAGATCGGGCGACAGCAAGTTCGTCGTGCGGACGATCGAGTTCACGTAGTCGATGTCGACGTACGGCCCGTGGTGGATGTCCGTGAGAAACGCAACCGTGGTGCCGTGGAAACTCGCGGGCAG
>JAYSKW010000568.1:0-13127 GCA_043726085.1 Limnoglobus sp. | reverse complement strand
CCCGAGTTCCTGGATCGCCGTCTTCGGCAAACCCTTGTTAACGGCATCGTCGACTTTTTTCCACATGCCAGACCTCGGCGACGGCGTCGGGGGATCGTTGGCGGCGAACAGCACCGCCACACCGAGGATGGCCAGCAGGCCAGTGATGCCCAAGATCGTGGGCCGGGAGAAACGATTCATCCGAGAATCCTCTGCAAGAGAGAACCGCAACAGGGCGGCAATGCTTTTATAGACGATTCCCAGCACGCGTGCGCACCGAGGTTCGAGTTGGCGTTACAGGCGAGTTACAAGTAGCACACGCGGCTCGCGTGTTTTTCAAAATCCACGATACGCGGCTCGCGTGTCATTTCAAAATCCACGATACGCGGCTCGCGTATCATTTCAAAATCCACGACACGCGAGCCGCGTATCCTACATAATGGAACTCTCATGCAGCCATACATCCTCTCTGCTGTCCGAACGCCTCACGGCAAGTTCCTCGGCGCACTCGCCGACATCGCGGCACCCAGGCTCGGTGCGGTGGCTGTCCACGTCGCGCTCGGGCGCGCCGCCGTGAAGGCGGATAGGGTCGACGAAGTGATTATGGGGCACGTCTTGCAAGCGGGTGTCGGGCAGAATCCGGCACGGCAGGCGGCACTGCTCGCGGGGTTGCCAGATACCGTCTCCGCGTTTACCGTCAACAAAGTCTGCGGCTCCGGGTTGAAGGCGATCGCACTCGCCGCACAGGCGGTGACGGCGGGCGATGCGCAGGTAATTGTCGCAGGCGGGATGGAGAGCATGAGCCGCGCGCCGTACTTGCTGCCGAACGCGCGAACGGGTTTGAAGTACGGCGACCAACCGACGGTCGATGCACTGATCCGCGATGGCCTGTGGTGCCCGTTCGAGAATTGGCCGATGGGCGACGCGGCCGAACACACCGCCAGCCAGTGTGGCATCACCCGCGCGGCACAAGATCGCTACGCCGCCGCAAGCCATCAACGCGCCGCTGCCGCATGGGCGCGTGGCGATTTCGCGGCCGAGATCGCACCGATCTCGCTCGAAGGCAAAGGTGGACGCTCGACGGTCAGCTTCGGCGTCGATGAAGGCATTCGCGCCAACAGCACCGCGGAGTCGTTGGCCGCGTTGAAACCGGCGTTTCAAAAAACAGGCACGGTGACGGCGGGGAACGCCTCGCAACTCAGCGACGGTGCCGCCGCCGTGGTCGTGGCCACCGAACGCGCCGCCGAGCAGATCGGCACGCCACCGCTCGCACGCATAGTCGCCTACGCAACGAGTGGCGTGGCACCGAAGGATCTGTTCCTCGCACCGGCGACCGCAATTCCGATGGTGTTGGCGAAGGCGAATTGGTCGCTGAACGACGTCGATTTATTTGAACTCAACGAGGCATTCGCCGCGCAAATGCTCGCCTGCGTGCAGAAACTCGGCTTGGACGAAGCGAAAGTGAACGTAAACGGAGGGGCGATTGCCCTCGGCCACCCGATCGGCGCGAGCGGTGCCCGCGTCCTTGTCACGCTGGTTCACGCATTGCACAACCGCGGTCTCAAGCGGGGCGTTGCCTGCCTCTGTCTCGGCGGCGGCAACGCCATCGCCATGGCCATCGAGCGGGTTTAACTCACGAATCGAAGTACAGTGCGAACTCGTACGGGTGCGGCCGCAGGCGGATGGCATCGACTTCTTCGCGCTGTTTGAACTGGATCCACGTCTCGATGACATCCTCAGTGAACACGTCCGATTGGCGCAAGAACTCGTGATCTTTCGCCAGCGCCGCCAGCGCTTCATCGAGGCCACGCGGCGGCTTCGGTACGTCCTTCAATTGCTCCGGGGCCATGTCGTAAATGTCTTTATCGAGCGGCGGGCCGGGGTGGATTTTGTTCTTCACGCCGTCGAGCATCGCCATCAACATCGCCGCAAACGCCAGGTACGGGTTCGCAGCACCGTCGGGCATCCGGTACTCGATCCGCTTGGAATCCGGACGCGACGAATAGACGGGAATGCGGATCGCCGCCGAGCGATTGCGCTGACTATAGGCGAGTGTCGTCGGGGCCTCGAACCCGGAGACGAGCCGCTTGTAGCTGTTGGTGGTCGGGTTCGTGAACGCACACAACGCTCGTGCGTGCTTCAGCAATCCGCCGATCGCGTACATCGCAATATCCGACAATCCCGAATACTGCGAACCGGCAAACAGGTTCTTGCCGCCCTTTGCCAATGACGTGTGAACGTGCATTCCGCAGCCGTATTCGTCGTACAACGGCTTCGGCATGAAGGTGGCCGTCTTGTTGTGGCGATGTGCGACGTTCTTCACCACGTACTTGTATTTCAGCACATTATCGGCGGTCGGCAGCAATTCGCCGTAGCGCACATCGATCGCACAATGGCCGCCGCTGGCGCGTTCGTGGTGGTGGCTTTCGACGGTCAAACCGCAGTCGATCATCGCACGCATCATCTCGGAGCGCAGGTCGTGCGTTTGGTCGGCGGGCGGGCACGGGAAGTAGCCCTGGCGATACGGGATCTTGCTGCCGAGGTTGGGGCGTTCGTCGCGGCCGGTGTTCCACGCGCCTTCGTTGCTATCGACGTAGTAGAACGCGGAGTGCGAAGTTTGATCGAACTTGACATCGTCGAACACGAAGAAATCGACCGACGGGCCGAAGTAGGCAGTGTCCGCGATACCCGTCTGCTTCATGTAGTTGACGGCTTTGCGGGCCACATTGCGCGGGTCGCGGGTGTAATCTTCTTTCGTGAGCGGATCTTGAATGTTGCAGATCATCACGAGCGTCGTTTCTTTGCGAAACGGGTCGATGAACAGCGTCTCCGGTTGCGGCACGACGATCATGTCGGATTCGTTGATCGCCTGCCAACCGCGCAGGCTGGCCCCGTCGAAACCGATGCCATCTTCAAAAGCCCGTTCGTCGAGCATCTCGGCGGGTATGGTGAAATGCTTCCAGAGGCCGGGGAAGTCCATGAATCGCAGGTCGACCGCTTTGACGTCGCGTTCGCGTAAGAACGCCAGCACTTCACGTGGAGTCACGATCACCTCAAAGTCGGAGGCCCAGGTCGCATCGGCACGTCGAAAAGGGAGAGGGGCGGCCGCGTGCGGCTGTTATATTGACGCCGCCGAAAATGTTTGAGGTCGTTGAAATTGGAATCGTAAAACGTACAAACGTCTATCTCTCTCAACTCGCAACAAGGATTCGAGAATATGCTAATCTACAATGTCCCTGGCTTGATCATCGGTTTGATCGGCATTCTTTTGGGCGTCGGTGCGAATTTCTTGTGTACGGCCTCCGGGATCGATAACAAAACGGCGGGCGTAATTGCACTCGGAGTCTTTTGCGTCGTCGCGATCGTCGGCGACATCGGCTATCGCCTCAAAGGCTCGCCGGCCTCTTTGCGGCAAATCTTCCACTACAATTGCGGTGGAATGGTCTGGTTTATTCCATTGTGGGTGTTCGGAGTCGTGTTCGGAATACTTGGAGTGGTCCTGGAAATCGTTGGGAAGTAATCGCGATGATGCCACGAAACGTGTTGGGGAAAACGGGTCTCTCGGTATCGGCGATGTCGATGGGCGGCGCAGCGATCGGCCAGCAATACGGCCCCGTCTCGGTCGCCGATGCGGCCGCTACGATCCATGCAGGTATCGATGCCGGGATCAACCTCATCGATACGTCGGCGTTTTATGGCGAAGGCAAATCCGAAAAAATCCTCGGCGAAGTGCTCGCCGGTGGCTGGCGCGAGAAAGTGATGATCTGCACGAAGGCGGGGCGACTGACGCGCGACCGCTTCGACTTCTCGGCCGCCGGAATGCGGGCTTCGCTCGAAACGTCTTTGCGGCGGTTACGCACCGATCGCGTGGAAATTCTGCTCGCACACGACATCGAATACGCCGACGACTACGAACGTATCTTCACCGAAACGGCGGAGGTTTTGCACAAATTGAAGACGGAGGGCAAGTGTCGTTTCGTCGGCATGTCGGCGTATCCGCTCGGGCTGTTGGCGCGGGCCATCGTGCGGTGTCAACTCGATGTCATCATCTCGTATTGCCATTTCAGTTTGCAGAACACGCGATTGATGACCGAACTGATGCCGATAGCCGAACGCCACGGCGTCGGGGTGCTGAATGCCAGCCCGCTATCGATGGGGTTACTCACCGAACAAGGCCCGCCCGAATGGCACCCGGCCAATGGCGAGATTCGACAGGCATGCCAGAATGCGGCCGCAAAGTGCCGGAGTCGCGGCTGGGATATCGCCGCACTCGGAATGCAATTCTGCTTCGCAGAAAGCCGTATCGCGAGCACGATCACCGGCACCGCCAAACGCAGTGAACTCGAAGCGAACCTACTAACGCTATCCGAAACGGCAAATTGGGAAGGCGTCATCACCGCAACCGACGCCCTGGCCCTCGTGCGGGATCAAACCTGGCCAAGCGGCAACTGGGTGGGGTAATCCGCCTAGCGATGGCTGTCGTGCTTAGTTAGAACACCACTCAGGTGGCGACGGCGGTGGCTTGTTTGTGTTGGGCGGCGAGTTGTTGCTGTTGGTGTAATGGCAAGAGTTCTTGGCGGTAGATGGCGACGTCGCGTGGAGCTTCGATTCCGAGGCGGATCTTGCCGCGGTCGATGTCGACGACCGTAATGCAGATATTTTCGCCGATGTAAATCTTCTCTCCGAGTTTACGACTGAGAACCAACATTGCGCCACCCTCCTGCTGTGCGTCTTGTGCTGCCACGATATACGCAACCTTACGCCACGGAATGACTCCGCGCCGCATAGGTAGGGTGGAAAGTATAGGGGTGATACGAGTAAGTTGTGGCGTAGACAGAAAACACCGCTCTCCCCTTACAATCGGTTTAAGCGGACGCACGGGACTTGTGCCCGCTATACCGATTGTACGTCGCCACTCGTGCGACTTGCGTCGGATATCGCACTGTCAGGGCGATTCTCATTCGTCGACATTCTGCACAATTGGCACGACACGAGCAGTTTACCGAATGGGTGCAAATGGCACATCGTAGACCGCGCGAGTGGCTCGAGCGGTGTGGCGAGCGTGGGCAAATGATCACTCGATCACCGCGAACTTTGCTCTTGCTTCAGTTCCGATCGAAATCCCGATGGCAGACCTGTATCGCGATATAACGTTCTCGCCTTCCGCATAACTGGGTTGCGTCTGGAGCGGTGCATACCTAACATCATGGGATGAACACAAACCTCGCCCAATCGCCGCGCCCTAAGAATTCTCTGCCGATGACGCTGGCACTCGTCGTCGCGGCCGCCGCGTTTGCCGCCGTCGTGCGGCTCGTGCCGTACGAATATCGCTTGCTCAACTTCACCCCTGTCGGTGCTGTCGCGTTGTTCGCCGGTGCCCGGCTTGGCCTTCGATATGCGATCCCAATCGTCCTTGGGAGTTACGCGCTGACCGACCTCGCGTTGTGGTATCAGCAAGGGCTGACATCGCTGTACACGCCGTGGTACCTTTCGCTGTTCAATCCGTCGTTAGAAAACAGCACGTACGCATTTGCTTCGGGGTTGATCGTCGCGCTCTGCCTCGTCGGGTACGCGATCAGCGGCCAAAAGTTCGTCGGCAAGTCCGAGTCGCCAGTGGCGATTCTGCTTACGACCATCGGCTCGGGCCTCGGCTTCTTCCTGATTACGAACTTCGTGTCGTGGCTGATTCAGACGTTGCCGTACGGCTATTCGCTCGAAGGCTTATTAAATTGCTACATCGGCGCGATCCCGTTTTACCGCGGCACATTCGCCAGCGACATCGTCTTCACAGGCCTGCTATTTGCCGCCCACGCCGCACTCAGCCGCGCGTACTTCCCCGCCGAGAAGGTGATTCCGGTGGAAGTGCGGTCGTAGATGATGCGGCTATCATCGATACTTACACCGAGTTTTACGCCACCTGCCCCGATGCAAAGTATCGCGATGGCAAGAAGGCCGTCGAGTTGGCGAAGCTGGCCATCGAGAAGTCAGGCAAGAACGCGAAGTGGGTCTACTTCCGCACGTTGGCGGCGGCGTACGTCGAGGTCGGAGATTTTGAACTCGCGATGACCGAGCAGCGCAAGGTGCTCGACGACAAGCAGATCGACGCGACAGACAAGAAAGAGCAGGAAGTACCACGACGAGTGATCGTTGTTATCGTGCCAGCCCGCTGCGCGAGTTTTGAAGTTGCGCTATTTTACAATGCCATGCGGTATTCGGTTTGGGTGGCGGCGTCGAGTTGTCTTCGAAGATGGCGGATGCCGCCTTTGGTTTGCAAGGCGTCCGCCAGGTATTCCAGGTCGGCCCGACCCGTTTCCCGACGCATCGCCAGACACAGACCGTAGGTCCGCTGCTGACGCCAACGCTCCTTTTCCTCCTGCGACAAACTCGATCGCGTCAACTGACACGCGCGGTAACATTCCAAATACAAAAACGTCACCAAAGTCATTTCCAGCCAGCCTTCCACCTTGTCGAACCGGCGAAAGCGGTACTGAGCGAATCCCAGCGTGCTCTTCAATTCCTTGAAAAACAGCTCGATTTGCCAACGCAAATCGTACCATTCCACCACTTCCGCCTGGCTCAAGTTCCGATCGTTGGTCATCAGAATTTTCTGCACGTCGGGCATTTGGTCGGCCGTGGGTTTTTCCCGTGTCGAAAAAACGAGCCGGACTTTCCCTACGGAATGCACGTCTCGATTCTCCGAATGCGCGTAGTAAATACGCGATTGGATTTTCGGCCCCACCCGATACTTCGACAGACGTCGCATCGCGACGGTGCGCGTATTCGGATCGAGCCGGATGGCCTGAAACTGCCTCGCCGTCAATTCGTTCGCCAACAACCGGACCCGGAGACGCGGCTTCTCACCCGCAAACACTCGCTCGGGATTGATCGGAACAATCCAGGTATAATTTCGCTTCGCGCACGCCACTTGAATCGTAACCGCATCGAAGGCGGTGTCGCCCACCACCACGACCTCGGTACCCAGCGGCAGCGGCAGTTCGCCAATCAGTTCGGCCGCCAATTCGGTTTGTTTGCGGTAGGCGATGCCTTTCTGCTTGCAATATGTTTTCGTGTAATAACAGCGGCGAAACGGGATGCGAAACCCGCTCGGCGTGATCAACAAGCCCATCACGAAGCAGTGACATTGCTTGCGGGTGTGTTTGTATTTGCTGTAGCGAGTGCCTTTGCGAGGCCGACGCTTCCGGTTACCCGTGCTGTACGTATTCTCGGTTTTGTCGCCCTGCTGGCTGCACAACGTCGGATCGATCAGAAACGCGAAGCGTCCCGCCGTCGATTCGCGTGCCAGCACGGCGATCTGCAATCGGGACAACACCTGACGCTTCCGCAACGATTTGCGACCGAGGAATCGTCCGATCTGCGCCCGATGCCTCGGCTCGGAACGGACCGCCCCCGCCGCTTGCACACCACTCATCCGTCCAAAATGCAAACAGAACGCGGCCACGCATCGAATGACCAAACCGAGCGTTTGCTTGGATAAACCAGCGGGCTTGAGAAACCGCTTGATCCCCGGCAAGGCATCCTGGACAATCATGAGTGAGACTCCTTCTCGGTTGGTGATAACCAGGTCGCTTGCGACCTCAATACCGATCCGACCGAAAGGAGTCTCACCTTTTACACAAGCAGAAGCAATCCGAGTCCCGCATTTAGCGCAACTTCAAAACGCGCAAGCGAGGGTGCGCTGTTTGCGATCCGGGTAGTTTTTGCCAGTTTATCTTCGAGCCTGAAAGGTTCGTTCTACCAGCCCAAGGCAAAGCCTTGGGTTGACGCGTCACCCACGATTCGGCCCTGAAAGGGGCGTTCAGGCCTCACCCATATGCAAAACCTTGCCGCATAAAGGGCTGTGCGGAATGTACGATTTGATCGCGTGAGCGTTGCACCGTGAACGGCCCTTTCAGGGCAGGGCTTCCAAGGTGGATGAGAAGCGGTTTTCAAGGCGTTTCTGGTGTTTCGGCCTGAACAAACGCGATCGCCGCGTGCCGAAATCACGAAAACACCTGGAAAACAAGTTGGTTTCTCACCTTGGAAGCCCTGCCCTGAAGGGGCCGATGGATATTCCAACACCGATTCCCAAGGCTTTGCCTTGGGCTGACAGGTGTTTCAAAAACCCGTGTCTGAACTGCAATTTAGCGCAACTTCAAAACTTGCGTTCTGGCGACGTGGGGGCAAAACGTATCGAATCACCCCGCTTGAAGTATCGATTTGTCGTTCAAACTGGAGATTGATTCATGAAGCGACTTGCACTTCCGCCGGAACTCGAATCGCGATTGTAGACCGGAGCGGTTCGACGTGGGGAGCCGATCGGAGATCGCCTCTCGGATCGCAAATTGTTTGACGTTTAACGAATCCGCAGTCTGCTCGCTCAGTCGCTTTACCGGTTCATCGCGGTCAGGATTTCTAGCGTGAGGCGGCCTTGGGTGGACTCGTCGAGCGAGAGATTTTCTACCGATGAGAATTCTTGCACGTACATGCCGATGACTTTTTGCAGATCTTGTTTTGGCAGTTGGCTGAGGTCGTTGACGCCGGCGGCGGCGAGCCTCGATACGAGACGTTCGATCACGCGTTGTTTGAGTCTCCCGAATGGGTCGGGCAACCGTGCGGACAAACTATTCGACGAGCTATCCGCACCCGATCTTACAGTCGTGTTGAAGTTGATGGTCCCCGAGGCCGTGAGTGGTGGGGCCGGTAACGCGGGTAATGAACCCGATGACGGGGCTGTGATCGTGCCAGATTTCGCGTTTGGCATTGGGATCGGGATCGCGCCCGACGCCGATTTTGCGACGACCGTCGGCACATTGCCCCGCGTGAATACGGCGAGAGGTGGTTGCTCCAAGATCGCTTGCGGTAAAATGCCTACGACGCGGAAGCCGTTGGGTAACGTCGCGTCGTAACCCGATGGTACGGCGGAGGTGCGGAGCGGATCGAATTCCGCAAACCCGACGAGGATTTGACGATACTGATCCGCATCGCGAAATTGCACGCTCGTCGGCAGCCACGATTCGCCTTTTCGGCTGATGATCTGGTTGAACGCCATCGTCATGAATTCCGTCACCGATTCATCGCGAAACAACTCTTCGAGCGGTCCGAAACCTTGCGACTGCGCGAGAATCTCATCGACGAATTTATCGCGATCCTCGCGGCCCATCGTCGGCGCGTCTTGGTCCAATAACTGGTCGAGAACCCGTCGCGCGTCTTGGCGCAATAGCGACAATGGCTTGAACTTCGACTTCGCCAAGTCGATCCGATCAGCCAGTCGCGTCGTGGCCCGCTTGCGAAGGTCTTCGCGCGTGGCCGCGGGGCTTTTCACGGGTCGCGGCAGCAGCCGGGATATGGAAGGATCATTCGCCATCATCTGACCGAATCCTCAATCTCGCAGAACAGTTGCACGGGAAAGATAGAACGCTTTCCGGGGCCGATTCGCTACGATTTTTGAATTCATCGACCGACCGCAACACGAAGACGATCGCCAGTCCCGTCGCCAAAATCACCCCAATCGCTAACCCGACCAATAGCGGTAGGTGCCACGCATATTTGCTCCGGATCGGATTGCGGTTCCAGCGCGTGCGGGTACTGATTGGCGTTTGGGAATCGACGGAATGTCCGCAAATCATTTCGCTTTCCGTATCGCCATCGGAGAGAGCAAACGGCGATGCGACCTCGACAACGGGTACACTGGTAGCGAAACCGATACGACGCACCGCCGCATACGGCGCAATTCGCTCGATGAGGAGTTCCGCCGATGCCAGCCTCGCCGCCGGATCGCGGGCCATTAGCGAGTGTAACAGTTCGATAATGTACGGCGGAATCCCGGCACGCAGTTGGCTCGCCGGCACGACGTCGCCGAACTGATGGAGCGTTTCGTCGCCGTTCGCGGGTGCCGGCGCACGGCCCGTTAGCATGAAATAGAAGGTGCAACCGAGCGAAAAGACATCGCTCGCGATTGCGATCGGCCCCGAAGGGCGCAACTGTTCTGGCGCGACATAGTCGATGGGATTGGTAGTCGACTGGAAGACGCCGTCGTCGTCTTCAATTGTGGATGATCGCTCGAACGCATCGTAGCCGAAGTTGCGGATTTTCAGTTCCGCGTATGCCTTCAAACCCGGCACGTTCGGATCGCGACAGAGTTGCAGGTGCCCCGGGTGAATCGCCCCGTGAACCATGTTGCGGGAATGTGCAAACTGCAACCCCGATGCGACTTGGCGAACGTATTCGCACGCGATATCGATCGGCAGCGGGCCGAAATTTCGCACGACGGTGGCAAGGTCATCGCCATCGACGAACTCCATCACGACATACGACCGCTTTCCGATTCGGTTCGCGTCGTATGTAGTAATGATGTTCGGGTGAACGAGCTGCGCCACCGCTCGCGTGACTTGCTCAAACGCCTGCCGATTCGCTTCGGACTGCAATTGTTCCGGTGCGAACAATTCGATCGCCGCAAGGCGATTCATGGTGCGGTGACGCGCCTTGAAAACCTGCCCCGATGCACGGTCACCGATCCGTTCGAGAATTGCATATTGGCCGATGAGGAAGCCATCCGACTTGCCGCTCGCGATCCGATCCGCCTGAAAATCCGTTAAAATCCCTGCGTCGACTAGCTGTTTCGCCGCCTGTGCCACCGTGCCATCCGATGAGAATCCTGCACAAAATGCTTTCAGCGAACGATCATTCACGAGGCCCGATTTGCGCACGACCCCAAAGAACTCGCGCAGATCGGTGACCGCTTTTGCGCTTGTCGAAACCATTACGCCCATTCCATTCAAAAGGTTGTTCCAGTGTAGTTCACCGAAACAATCCGCGCCGAACGAATGGACGAAATGACGCCTGCGATTGAACCCCGAGCGAGGATTTGCGGGGAGGCAGAAATGGTGAGGAAGTCCCTTGGGCGGGCGACTTACTTCGCGATTTCCTTCACGCGGATGTTTTTGTAGCGCACGAACTGCTTCGTGTAGTCGCCGCCACCGTGGACTTGCAGCGCGATGCCGCCCTTGTCGCCCAGGCGCTTTTCGGTGTCAGTGTAGTGCATGAACTTCACGCCGTTGATCCATGTGGTAATCGTCGGCGGGTTGTTCACGATGCGTGCGCGGAGTTCTTGCCACTCGCCGTGCTTCCAGAATTTCGGCCAATCGGCGGCGGTCACCGGGCACGGGAACCCGCCATCGGGCTGGCCGCTCGGCACCTTGATTTCTTTCACGTTCTTGATGAAGTCGAAGTTGCGGACGTGCGGTTTGCCGCCGATGCCTTCGCCGTAAATGCCCATGAGGTTGCCACCTTGGTGGTAGTCGATCATCGCCTGATAGCACTTGCCGGTATAGGTGCTGCGGAGGAACAGGCCGCTATCGGGACCGTCGTCGTTCCGCATTTCGAGCGCGATTTCAAAATCGCCATACTCTTTCTCGGTGATGATGATGCCGCCGTTCGCGGGCACGTCTTGGCTGCCGACAATGGCTCCGTCCTCGATGACCCACTTGCCGCCCGACTTGTTCTTGCTCTTACCGCTATGCCCCGTCTTCGCGGAGACTTTCCAGCCATCGAGGGTTTTGCCGTCGAAGATCGGCGCGAACCCTTTGTCGTCGAACGCCTCCGGTTTCGGGATTTCGGCGACCGCCACCGTCGCCAGAAGTATTGTCAACCCACCGACACCGAGCAGCCATTTGCGCGAAATCATCGGAACACCTCCATGGAAAGGAACAGGTGTCTTTTCTATTCGCGAAATCCAAATGGATACGAGAACCGTAGTTTATCTTTCGCTCGGTCGCAAAATATCGGCTCGCCGTGGTCGTTTGATACGCCGATGCGGACAACGCGGCAGTCGCGCCTACAATGTCGCGAATGGCAGAGGTCGATTTCGCACGGAGTTCGCGTTGATGGAAAAGTCGCAGATCCAAAAAGTGCTCGTTCCGGGGTTGGCCATCGCGTCGATCATCGTGCTGATCGGATTGCTCATCGGACTGAAGAACGATACTCCCATTACGACGAAAAGCAGCGGCATCGGTGGCGTGCCGATCCCGCATGCCCCACCGAACCCCAATCAGACATCGGACAGCAATGCGGAAGGCATGACGATGGAAGTCGCGCCGGTCGATGCCGCCGAGTGGAAGGCGTACGGCAGCGACGGACTGAAAATATGGGACGTCAAAGAAGGCACCGGCGACGAGGCCCCAGCCGGTTCGACCGTCACGATCCACTACACTGGCTGGTTGACCACCGGCGGCATTTTCGATTCCAGCGTCCAAAAGGGCGGTCCACCGGCGACCTTCGAGCTTGGCCGACTCATCAAGGCGTGGCAGATCGGCATTCCCGGCATGAAGCCCGGCGGTATTCGTCGCCTGCTCGTGCCCTCAGAACTCGGCTACGGGGCACGCGGTTCGCCGCCGAAAATCCCCGGTGGCTCGACGCTCGTGTTTGAAGTCAAACTGATCTCGTTCAATTAACCGAACCGTTTCCCCGTTACAGGAGTATCGATGATGACGTATCCGATTCGTATCGCGTTTCTGACGCTGACCACCGCATTCGCACTGGCGAACGCGACGTATGCCGAGGAGAAGAAAGAGTTGAAAATGCCGGCGCTCGACTCGAAAGAGTGGAAAGATTTCAAAGTCGAAGGCGTCGAAGGCATGAAGACCTGGGATGCCGTCGAAGGCAAAGGCGAAGCCGCCAAGGCGGACGCGACCGTTACGATCCACTACACCGGGTGGACGACTGACGGCAAGGTCTTCGATAGTAGCGTCACCCGTGGCGAACCCGCGACGTTCCCGCTCGGCAGGCTCATCAAAGGCTGGCAGCTCGGCGTTCCCGGCATGAAGCCCGGTGGCAAGCGCCGCATGATTCTCCCACACGAACTCGCATACGGCGAACGCGGTTCGCCACCGAAGATCCCCGCCAAAGCCACACTCGTGTTCGAGATCGAATTGATCTCCGTGGAAAAGTAACGTTTCCCGACTGACAACTGATCGCTGAAAGCTTTTGTCGTCCCTCTTCAATTGCAGGAGTTTCGCATGAATTTTCCAAAGCTCGATGGTTCCGAATGGAAGGACATCGGCGGCGGTCTCAAGGTATGGGATTCGACCGTTGGCACGGGTACCGAGATCAAGCCGGGTGGCCGCGTGAAGGTCCACTACACCGGCTGGACG
>JAYSKW010000567.1:0-5854 GCA_043726085.1 Limnoglobus sp. | reverse complement strand
CCCCGCGCAGGCTAAAGACCTGCGGATACCAGAAAAGAAGAACGAACGAGACACCTGCTACCCAAAAACTCTACTTGCGAGCCGCCGGACCCGGCAGTGGACAGGTCTTTCAGTTGGTCTTCGGTTGCTCGAAGCCGACGGTTTGAATCGGGTTCGGATTGGCGGGCGCGTCGAATGCCGCGAGCCATTCTTTGGCGGGTGCGAAGTTCGTGTCGGCTTTTGCGGCGAGTTGCAGTTGCTGGCGGGCCGCGTCGGGCTTCTCCGAGTCGGCGAGCAGTTTCGCCATCGTGTAGCGGGCTTCGGCCTCGGGCATCACGCTCAACATCGCGTCGAATCCGCCTTCAAAGTTCCCCGATTGCGCCATGCACACGCCCAGCGTTCGCTTGTATCGGCGGTTCTCCGGGTCGCCACCGATCGCGTGCTGACACGCGGCGGTTGCACCGTTCCAGTCTTCGAAGCGAGCGAGTGCCAAGGCGAATTCGTACGCGGCCTTGTGGTCTTGCGGGTAGTTCTGCATTAGTTCGCGGTAACTGCCGACGGCGCGTTCGCGATCCCCGACCCGCGTGTAAAGCCGGGCCAACCCGCGCAACGCCTGCGCGTTCTTCGGGTCCGCCTTCAACGCCGCTTGGTATTTCTGACGGGCTTCATCGAGGATGCGATCGCGGTCAGCACTCGTCGATTCCTCGACGAACGCGCTATCGACGGCCCCATCGGCGAGTTCGGAAGCGATGTGCGCGATCGACTCGGGCTTCAGCGGGGTCTTGCGGGCCGCGTTGACGATGGCCGCATCGGCCGGCTTTTGCACGTGCGGGCCGGGCGGTTTCGTCTGGAACATCCGCGCCAAACTCGAACCGCCAGCGGGCTGTCCCACCGGCTGCCCGCTCGTTTGCGGCGTGCTTCGACAACCCACCGTGGCCGCCAAAACGCCCGCGACGATCCACAGGTTACGACGACGGCCATTCATGGCTTTGCCTTTCGGTTCGTTACGATCGATTGCGCGTGAAATGCACGCACTAACGACTGTATCGGCAAATCGCACGCGCCATTTCCAACAAATCGCAACAATCGCTGACGCGAGGTTTCGGAATTCGATTCCGGAATTCGCCGCGACGCGCAGGCTTTGCGCAGCGGAGCGCGTATGAAATTTCTACCACCGAAGTCTCACGACTTCGACTACGATTCCCTTCCGCGATTGTCGAACACGTAGTACACCGGCTCGCTGTGTGCGCTTTTGCTTTGCGTCTCTGCGGAGACGCGCTTACCGTAGGCTCCTTGTCGCGAATCGCGCGGTTTGCGGATTGTGCCGACTCGCGTGAAACCGGCGCGCTCGAAGAACGGGTTGATCTGGCCCATTGCCGACAGTGTCTCGATCCACGGTACGGGGCACATCTCGCAGGCGCGGCGGACGAAGGCGGCCGCGATCCCCGCGCCGCGATACGTCGGGTGCAATACGACACGTTGCAACAACCACAATTGTTCGTTGAGCGCACCGAGTGCCACCGATGATCGCGGGTTCTTCAACCCGAAGAATTGCGAGCGCAACGTCAATGATGCTGCCGGTGCCGAAAAGGAACAGATGCCGATGGGGACTTGCAGATGCCATAGCAATGTCACTTGGCGAACGAATGCAAGATTGTGGCTGCGGTAATGCCACCGCGCGAAGTACGGCCAGTCGGCACGGGTGCCGTCCGAGAGCCAAAACTCGTCGTGGAAGGCGATCCGTTTTTTTTTAGAATGGGACGCTCAACATCGATCTCGCCATCGCCGTGGCAACGCACGATGACGTCGGGGTTGAGGTCGGCGACGACATCTTCGTGCGTGGTGGCGACGAGCGCGCCGATCCCACTGCGACTGACGAGCTTCCGCAAATTGAACGCAAGCACTTTCGCTAAATTGCGGTCGAGGATCGCCGCGAATTCATCGAGCAAGATCGGCAGCGATTGCAACGCGAAGGCGTACGCCATGCGGAACCGGTAACGCTGGCCGTCGCTCAATTCGGACGGCGTGCGAAGCAGTAATCGCGCCTCGGACAGCCCGCACCCCGCAAGAATCGCCAGCCGCTCGGGCACCGTCCCCGGCAGCGCTTCGACGAGTGGCACATCGGGGAAAACGAGCGTTGCCGCATCGACCGCCCCGAGTTGCACACCCGCCGCACGCAACAGCGACGACTTCCCCGACCCCGACGGCCCCACGAACAAAACGAGGTCCGTCGGGCGAATATCGAGCGTCACATTTTCCGCAACGACATGCGGCGGCTCCGTGTCGTCGAGGCCAAACAAGTCCGCCACCTGACCCGCAATCAGGCTCCGACAGACAGGACGAAACGGATAGCGAATCGTAATCGGCGATAACATGATGATTCTCCAGTAGGAAGAGCGGTCAGCGGTCAGCAGTCAGCAGTTTCGATAGCTGACCGCTGATCGCTGATAGCTGAAAGCGGCTGGTTAAATCCACACGCGCGGTTCGTGGTTGTTGGCCAGCATGTAGGCGGTGCCGGTGGCCACCGCGTCGAGTAGATCGTCGTGTTCGCCGAACGGGAAGGTCGTCATTTCGTCGAACAATTCGCGTTGCGTGTCGTCGCCTTTTAGCCGAAAGTTGCCGTTTTCAACGGCGACCGCGAAGACGTTCACCCGTGTCGCTTTCTCGCGGGTTTGCACGACGCCTTTCACCTTCGCTCCGAACGACGCATGGCGAACGAGCAAGTCTTTCAGCGCGGCGAACGCGGCATTCGACTCGAACAGAATGACATCGGGTTGCCACTGCCGATCGAACTCCGCGATCATCGTCACCAACTCCGGCGCAGCCACCCGCCGCGCACTCGCCGCCAGGCAGTCGATCCGCGTGCCGCATTGCCCAAGGACCGCGAATGCGCTCGCGTCGGCCGTGGCTTTTGCCGTCACCGCCGGGTCGATCGACAGCACGATGCGGTCGTATGTCACCGGTATGTCAGCGGAAAACTTTACCCACTCCGGGCGGATTGCGACTTCGTCTTCGGAGATCGGCGTGAGGCGATACCCGCGTGCGAACGATGCCGAGCCGATCTCGCGTTTGCGCATCGCCAGCGCCTCGCGCGGCCACTTCGCTTCCCACACCGGTTCGAGGTCTGGGCCGACCGGGCGACGGAAGTGTGCGAATGCCGGATTCTGCTTCAAAACCTGGTTCAAATCGTTGCCGTGCCACGGCGTGAACAGGTTCCAGAACCGCCCGTCGGGTTCCAATAAGTTCAGTAAATTATCGTGAAAGTACGCCTTCACCCGTTCGCGTTCGGCGCGGCTATGGATCGCGCGCACATCGACGATGTCATCGCAGACGAGCAAATCCGCGCGTGCGCCCGTCGACCCCGAACCGACGCCGAACGCGGCCACACTCGGGCCGATCGTCGACGCCGGCCGTACGATGGTGAACGCCTCCGCCGACCACGGTTCGGCCGGTTTCAATTGCGGGAACACGCGGCGAACGCGCTCGTTCGACTCGATCGCCTCGCGCAGGAATCGCGTCCGTTCGATGGCCAGCGCATCGGTCGCGCAGACGAGTTTCACGCGCAGCCCGGGCTGCTTTCCCAGTTCCCAAACGATCCGCCCGCACACCTGCGTACTCTTGCCGTGATCGCGCGGCAACTCGATCAGCGCCTTCGGATGTTGCGTCAAAAACTCTTGTAATTCCGCGTGAACCGGTGCTTGCTGCAGGACTTCACCCGTCGGCGTGCGGAAGCACATCGCCAGGAATGCGTTCGGATCCCGCCACGCGACCGATGCGTGTCGCTCGATTTTGTTCAGCTTGTCTCGCTTCATCTTCCAACTCCTTCGCAAATTGCAGATCGCGTTCCTCGGCAGTGGGCCCATCGTTTGCCGTCGGTTTGGGCATCGATTTTGCCCGTGAAATTCGATACCGGATGAGCTTTTCAGCGGCTTGAATGCTCACGGTGGCTTCGTCGGCGCGCAGTTGCTTTCGCAACGCCAACACCGACTCGGCTGTCGCTTCGTCGAGCAACTGCTTTTCGTATTTGGCGAACAGTTCCTGCCATTCGTTCGCGTAAAGACGCGACCACTGCTTCACCGTTTGCAACTTGCGGTGCAGTGCGGTTGCAATCGCTTCCCACGACGACCCCGCCGCTTTCATTTCCGCCGCTCGTTCGAGCGCGTGCAGGAACCGTACCGATGTCGCCATGATATTTGCCTCTCAACCGAGAAAACTGCTAGATACTCCCTCGCAAATGGAAGTTGTCAAATGTTCAGTAATAGATTTCAGCACCCCCAGGGGTATGATGAAGCGATTCTCGACGTAGTCGAAGTCGTGAGACTTCGGGACGCAGGTAGCCGTCGCGTCAGAAGTCTCACGACTTCTGCTACGAAGACGTGCGGATCGCGGGTTTCGGGCCGAGTCGATCTTCCCCATTTTCCCCAGATAGTTGCTCTGGCTGAGGCTTTCGACGACAATGCCTGGAACGATTGCGACGCTTGCGGCGTCTGTAGTGCTTCCCCTCCGCCCCTGGAGCCTGAATATGACGTTCTCCCGTGCGATGGTTGTCGCGTGTTTATTGCTGGGTTTGCTGGGTGTTTCCGTTGCGCAAGTCCCTGCCGAACAGCAAGCCGAGATGGCGATCAATGCGGCGCGGAAGGCGTACAACGAGGGGAATCTGCCCGCCGCCCGCGAGCAATTCAAGCAGGTTTTGCTGAAGTTCGGCAATACTCCGCATGCGACTTCGGCGCGGTATGGCCTCGCGCTCAGCTTCATGAACGCCCCCGAACAAGACTTTGCGGCCGCGCTCGAACCGCTCAATCAGGCGACCGGCGATGGCAACTTTGCGGATCGCGGCATGGTCTTCTACCATCTCGCGGTTTGCAATCGGGCACTCGGTATCAAGGAGATCGAGAAGGGCGTGGCGACACCGGCAGAGATCCCGCAACGCAAGCAGGCCGCCGACGGAAAATTCAACGATGCCGCCCGACGGTTCACGGAGGCACGCGATTGGTTCGTCGGTAAAAAGAACGACGAATGGGCGGGGCGTTGCCGATGCGATCGAGCCGAGATGGAACTGCGTGCGAACCGTATCAAGGAAGCGAAAGCGACTTGCGAGCCGTTCACGAAAGACCCAGCTTACGCGAAGAATAAGTATCGTTCGCTCGGTCTGTACTATCACGGCGTCGCCTGTTTCGTCGATCGCGATTTCGCGATGGCGGGGCGGTCTTTGAATCAGATCGCGCCGTTCATCGACCCTGCATTCGGCAACCACGCGCGATACCTCGTGGGCCGCGTGTTGCACCTCAATGGCGAGAACGCGGAGGCGTCGGTTCACTACGATGCGGTGCTGGCGGATCACGACAAAGTCAAAAAAGATGCGGTCGAGCAACTCAAGACACCCGACAAGTTTAAGGGTAACCCCGCAGAGAAATCGCGGCTCGAAATGCTGGCCACGGGGGCCGCGCCGGAGCACGTGACGGGTGCGATTTTCCACGGCGCGACACTGGCGTACGAAACGGGCAAGTTCGCCGATGCGCTCGGTAAGTTCCAGGCGTTCGCGAAAGATTTCCCAGCCTCCGCACTGCTGCCCGATGCGGCCCTGCGGGTCGGATTCTGCCTCGTGCAACTCAAGCAATTCGACGAAGCGGGCAAGGCACTCGCGCCGCTCGTCGACAAGTTTCCGAAGCTCGCGGATCAATCGATGTATTGGCTCGCGAAGTCGCAAGTCGGCATCGCGAATGCCGCCGACCCAAACAACGCCGCCGACCGCGAGGCGAAGCTGAAAGTCGCGCAGGATACCTTCCGCAAGGCCGCCGACAAAGCGAACCAACTCGCGCAGCAAGGCGACCCCGATGCCAAGACGCGACGCGGCGAGATGCTGCTCGAACTCGGC
>JAYSKW010000566.1:0-4759 GCA_043726085.1 Limnoglobus sp. | reverse complement strand
AGCGCGAAGCGAGGCCAGGCACCCCGGAAGGAACGACGCACGATTGTAGGTGCAAACGATCACGCTCAACCGTGGCATCGATGGGTTACCTGTAATCTCAACCGTCTTGGGCTAGGGTACTGCCGATCCTCTACAAACACTAGGATATATCTTGCGAGGGCTTAGGCTATTTCCATTTTGGAGTATACACGATTTCCACGTTCGACCTACGCGAACCCGATCCTCACGATACATTTACCGTAAATCCTTGCGACAGTATCGCGAGAAGTTGCTATTCCGTGAACGAATCGCCCGACGTTGCTAACGCCTTAGGTTGTCTTTATGCCAAAGCCAAGCCGACCGGATTCCGACGACGACGGGTTTGAAGTCGTCGATGATACTGACACGCCACCGACACCAAAGCCACGCCCTTCTCTGCCCGTCGCGAAACGGGTTCCCGCGATTGCCCCGAAAAAGCCGAAACCTGCGCCGATCTTAGATCCGGGGTTTGAAGTGATCGAAGATACGGAAGTCTCCGAAATCACGGAAGAATACGAGGAATTCGACGAGCGTGGACGCCGCCCGCGAAAGAAAGGCAGCCGCGTTTCCAAAAAGAGCCGCGACGAGATGAAACGTGCCGACAGGGAAGAGCGCGAACAGCGAAAAGAGCAGGCCATCAACGAGTGGGCGTTGCCGATCTTCTTCATGTTTTTCGGTCTGGTGCTCACGCTCGTCTCGTCGGCGGGTTACGCACGTAAGGTGCCCGAAGCCCAACTGAACGTCGTCGCGGTGATGCTCGTGACTGTGATTTTCACCGCGTTCATCATTCCGGTTGCGATCGTCGCGCTCATGGTCATCGGCAACGTGATGGGGATTTCCTACGGCACCGTCACTAACGCGATTCGGGCATTGGCGGCAATCACCTTTATGGCAAATGGCATCTATTGGCTCGGGAACTGGATCACGATTCTCGGTATGTTCATCACGCCACTACTGGCGATGATCGTCACTTTCGGCTTGTTCATGACGCTATTCGATCTCGATCCGCAAGAAACGATGTCCTCGATCGGTGCGCTAAACATTCTCCTGTTCATCGCGAATCAGCTATTCGTGGGAGTGATTCTCGTCGCGATCGTGGCGAGTTCGGGCAAGAAGGAGAAATTCCAAGACGACAACCAAGTCGTACCCGGCCAGATGGACCCCGAGCCTTGGCCACCCGATGGTGGCAAACGCGGGAAACGAAATCCAGTCCCCGATGATGCTGGTGATGACAACTGACGCAGTACGATTGCTGCCCACAAAGACGCGGAATTTACCGATACCCATCGCGGATCGGGTAAAACACGTCGAGTGCTTGCGAAGCCTCGGCGTTCGCGACGACTTTGTGACGCACGTTGCCTGGAATGAAGTACAGATCGCCTGCACGTAGCACTTGCTCTTCGTCGCCGATGAAAAATGTCGCCTCCCCGAACACCATCATCCCCATTTGCTCGTTCGGGTGACTGTGCCAATCGACGACACCGAATGCAGGGATATTCACGACCGATAGCTGAATATGCTCGCCGGCATACGTGCGAATCGGAACGTTTCCGAACACGACGTGCGAACCGCATTCACTGGCGGCAGGAAAATATCGGCTCATCGTTTGGCTCGCTCTGAATCGGGTAGGTACACGACGATTTTCGCACATATTCGCTGTGGCGCGAATCGTCGATTGCAAAAAGGTCACAATTCTCAATACTGGGCGCGAAATCGATCCCATCCTATGCGATTCGCACTCGCAATTGGACGCGTTGGCAGTCGTGAACTAACCTTCGGCGTGGAAAACTCTTCGGGCGCATCAGAAAGCGTCCGTTACGAACAGAATTTTCCGCCCAATCGCCCACTTAGACCCTCACGGTACGTCCAATGATTGGGTTACGCGAACCTGGCGACGAAGCGATTCCTGGCTACACGCTCGTTTGCCCGCTCGGTAGCGGTGGCTTCGGCGAAGTCTGGAAGTGCATCGCGCCCGGTGGCCTGAATAAGGCGATCAAGTTCGTCTTCGGAAACCTCAATTCGCTCGACGGCGACGAAGTGAAGGCCGAGCAAGAGTTCAAAGCGCTCGAACGGGTCAAAGCCGTACGACATCCGTTCGTGCTATCGATGGACCGCATCGAAGTCGTCGGCGGCGAGCTTCTCATCGTGATGGAATTGGCGGATCGTAGCCTCCACGATTGTTTCGTCGAATATCAGGAACAGGGCCGCGTCGGTATCCCGCGCGACATCTTGCTCGGGTTCCTCGCGGACGCCGCCGAGGGGCTGGATCACCTCATCGATCGCTACAACCTTCAGCATTTGGACGTGAAGCCGAAGAATCTGTTCCTGATCTGCGACCGCGTCAAGGTGGCGGACTTCGGCCTCGTCAAGCACTTGGAGCGTCAGAGTTCGGCAGGTCTGATGGGCGGCGTCACGCCGGTCTACGCAGCCCCGGAAACCTTCACAAATAAGATCTCGAAGCAGTCCGACCAGTACAGTCTCGCGATTGTTTATGTGGACTTGCTGACGGGCCGCAAGCCATTCAACGGCAAGAACATTCGGCAACTCGCGCTGCAACACATGACCGAGCCGCCGGACCTGAGCATGTTGCCGCCAGCGGATCGCGCGGCTGTGGCGCGAGCACTGTCGAAGAACCCCGAAGATCGCTTCCCGAGTTGTGCGGTGTTCATTCGCACACTCCAAGGGCTATCGACACCACTGCCGACGACTGCCGTACCGGCGCTGTCGACGGCATTGCCCGATAGCTTGCAAGAGAAAAAACTCGGCAAGACACCATCGCCACGGCGCGCACCGGAGTTGACCGAATCCAACATCTCGAACACCGTATCGCGTATCGAAGCCGGCGTGCTGCGCCCGGCGATCCTGATCGGCGTCGGGAGCTTTGGCCGACGGGCGCTCCAACAGATTCGCTGCCGTCTCCTCGATCGCGTCGGCGATTTGCAGCAAGTGCCGAGCTTCCGTTACGTGTACATCGACATCGATCAGGACACCGTCGAGAAAGTCGATAGCGATGGCTCCGATGCGGCACTGCAACCCGAACACGTGCTGCACCTGCCACTACAACCGGTGACGGGTTACCGCCGCAAGCAACTCGATCAAATTTTAGAGTGGATGCCGAGAGAAGTGTTGTATTCCGTACCGCGTTCGCTCTCGGCAGATGGTTCGCGGGCACTCGGACGGCTCGCGTTCTTCGACCATTATCTCAAAGTCGCCGCACGGTTGAAGAACGACATTCAGACGGCGATTCACCCGGAAGCGATCAAACTCTCGGCGGATCAAACGGGGCTAACACCGCGAGCGAAGGTGCCGAGTATTTACGTGTTTGCGAGCGCGACGGGCGGAACCGGTGGGATGCTCCTCGACCTCGGTCACACGATTCGGCGGGTGCTGGCCAAGTTCCATATGGCCGACGCCGACGTTGCGGCATTCGTCTATTGTGGCTCGCCCGAAGATCCCAACTCGCCACCGGGCGAACTCGCGAATGTGTTCGCGACGTTGACCGAATTGAACCATTACGCCGACCCCGATGTGACGTTCTCCGCGCGGTATGGCGGCCTTGATGGCCCAAAGTTGGAATCGAACGGCTTGCCGTTCACGGCCACGTACTTACTACCGATGGCTCAACGGACGCCGGAAGCGTTCCGCGATTGTATCTCGCACTTGTCGGGTTACGTCGCACACGAATTGACAACGCCACTCGGTACGGGCCTCGAAGAGATCCGCCGTCGGCCGGCACTGCAAGGTCGCACGCCGTTTCGCGGCTTCGGCACGTTCGGAGTTTGGTTCCCGCGTGGCCTATTGTTGCGATCCGGTGCCCGCCAGCTTTGTTTGGACCTTCTCAAAAGCTGGCACGATGCACCGTATAAAACCGTCCCGGAAGAAGCCGAAGCGATTACGCAACACGTACTCACCGATCCGAGGCTCACACCAGACCACGTTCAGCAATTCATCATCGACGAATGTGCGCGCGGGCCAGATGGCGGGCCGCTCGAATCGATTGGGAAATGGTTCGTGGCTGGCAGCGAGCAAATCGAGTCCGCACACCGTCGCGGTGAAGGAGCGAACTGGGCCACCGCGTTCTGGGATCAAGCCAAAGATATGCTCGGCGGCGAACCGACGGCCGAAGGAGATAGTCCCTATCGACGCGGTCGCCTCAGTCGCTCGCTCGATCACGGGTTAAAAAATTCGCTGTCGGCGTGGGGCAACGAACTCACCGAGTTGCTGCGGCCGATCGAAGATATGAACGGACCGCGGTTTCTGGCGATGGAACACACCCTGCGACGCCTCGGCGAAGCATTCGAGAAGGCCGCCACGGCACAAGAACAACTTGCCCCAAAGTACGCCGACACACGACAGTCGTGTATCTCAGCCGTTCATGCCGCACTCGAAGAATGTGCGAAACCGTCTGCCGGTTTCGGGCTGTTCGGCAGTCGTTCGGCGCGCTCCTTGCGAGTATTTGCGAACAAAGTCAAGCCGTTCATCGATGCACGAATCGCCGAAGATTTAGCAGGAGTGACGGCGACGTTCTATCGCCGCATGTGCTCGCGGATGGACGATCGCATTCGCGATCTGTTCATCGCCAAAGAGAACCTCGGCAAACTCATCGCGAAGTTGACCGTACCAATCGTGAAACCGGGTAGCCGATTCGGTGCGTCGCGTAATGCTGCGACATCGCCCGATGAGACCGACGAAGCCATCCAGTCGACGTTGCAACTGTCGAATACAATTCGCGTCGTGTTGC
>JAYSKW010000565.1:0-1761 GCA_043726085.1 Limnoglobus sp. | reverse complement strand
GTTGCATTACGCGCGCTGGATGGCGACGAACGAACACCCGATTCTGGACACACCGGAGAAGTTGCAGTACCCGAACGAGACGTGGGCTGCGCAGGACATGCGCAAGGTCGAGGTGTTCCAGTATGCAGCGAAACACGCGACCGGCGCGGAGAAAGCGAAGTACCTCGAGAGGGCGGGCTGGTTCTTCGATTACGTGCAAAACACGCTGAGCGAATTCGAGACGAAATCGCTATGCCGACCGGTAATATTGATGATGAAGTACGGCTGGAGTCGCAACTGGTGGCGCGAAAATCCCACGGCAACGGCACCCGATGCTGACACTGCGGTGTCAGCCGATGCGTTCGGCGAATGGAGTATGTTCGTGCCGCAGAAAGCGAGAGCGATGAAGCGTGCGAAATTGTTACTTGTAGCCGGCGTGGCGTTCGTATTCGTTGCGTTTTGTGCGACCGTTCTGTGGTTTATGGTGTGACGGTTTCAAATCGTCCGCGAAGCACTTTCGCGGGCACCCCGGCGGCGATCACGTTGTTGGGGATCGGCTTCGTGACGACCGCCCCCGCCGCGATGATGCTGCCCTTCCCCACATCTGCAAGCACAATCGCACCGCTACCGATCCACGCGCCTTCGCCGATCGTCACGAGGTTTCGCTCGCCGCCCTGGTCTTTAATCGGCACGTTCGGGTCGTCGAAATAGTGCGTCTGCCCGCCACTCGGGATTTGCACTCCGGACGCGATCAGCACATCTCGCTCGATGTTGACGAGGCCCAGCGTGCAGCGCGGCCCGATGTAGACATTCTCTGCGATTGTTGCGCCCGCTTGCGAAAAGATTGTACCGAAGCCGATGTCGGCGGAGCGATCGCAACTTTGCAGCACGGCCCGATAGAACGCCGTACGCAGGAAGTTGCCAGTGATGCCGGGGAAGAGCGAGAGGAACTGCGAGCAACCTTCGAGCGGGCGGTTCTTACCCAAGAGCAGCGTTTGCAAATAGTACGATGCAATCACCGGCGACACGAACAGCGTGGCGACGAGGTGGACGATGCGTTTGAGTGTGCGTTTCATATGCCGGATAGCCGACGGTAAAGGCGATGGTAGGCACGCACGGTTTGTTCGAGTTGGTACTTTTCCACCGCCCGTTCGCGACCCGCTTTCCCGAGCCTCGCGGCCAATTCGGGGTCGCGCATCAAGCGCGTAAACGCTTCGCCGCAAGCCTTGGCGTCTCCTCGCGGCACGAGTAAGCCTTCGCGTTCGTGACGAATAATTTCCGGATTTCCGCCGACATCGGTGACGACGACGGGCAAGCCCGTGGCCATCGCTTCGAGCAACGTCAGCGATGCGGCCTCGGATACGGAGGTCAGTGCGAAGGCGTCGGCGACGCGCAGAACGTCGGGGACATCGCTGCGGATGCCGAGGAAAATCACGCGGCTTGCGATACCCAACGTGCGCGTGAGTTCTTCGAGTTCGCCGCGAAGTGGACCATCGCCGACCATGAGTAAATCGACATCAGGGATGGATTCGGCGGCGAGTGCGAAGCCGCGAATGAGCATGTTCTGATCTTTGACCGGGTGATGCCGCGCGACGTGTACGATGGTCCGGCGTGCCGGATTCAAACCGAAGCGCTGGCGCAGTTCCGACTTATCGGCAACGGTCGAATAGCGGCTGACTTCGATGCCATTTTCGATGACTTCGATGCGAGCGCCACGGAAGCCATCGAGGTCGCGCATCGCCTTCGCGCTGAACCCGCAACAGGCGTTGACGGCATCGGCGG
>JAYSKW010000564.1:0-4012 GCA_043726085.1 Limnoglobus sp. | reverse complement strand
AGGTAAGCGGCTTCTCGTCGGGTTTCTTCTTCTCTGCACCGTTACGGTACGGCTTGAGGAGTTGTTCGACGTAAGCGCGATAGCCTTTTTCAAAATCGGCTTTGGAAACGCCGCACGCCGTCTGGATCGCCTTCGCGGTGTCGTGGCCCTGGCGGTAGGAATCGAGGAGTTTCGCGACCGCTTTTTCGCCGTGCGTCTTGACCGCGTATTCGACGTAGATCTGGCTTTGGCAGTACGCGAGGCCCCACTCCGATGGATTGCGTGGCCGCACGAAACCCATCAGCACCGTATCGAGGTTGAACAGCGTGCCGTCGTCGAACCGCTCCCGCAGCGTTTCCATCCAGGGGAAGGGGCGTTCCATGTTCTCGTTCCGCACGGCGAGCCCTTCGGTCAGCCAGTGCGGACACTGAAAGTCCGTCTGCGTGAGGTTGAAGATGTGGACGAGTTCGTGCCGCATGACGCGGCCCCAGTTGAACGGCTTCGGTACGCCGACCGCGTGCGGCGAGGCCATCACGATCACCCGCCCCGTACACGCGCCGATCGTGTGTAAATCCGGCAGGCCAATCGTGCGGCCCGCGAACATATCCTTTCGGCTGAACAACTCGACCGGAATGCGGCCCGTCGGCTCGTAATCGAACTGCGTTTTCAACTCGGAGTGAATCTCTTCCAGATACTCGGCAACGAATGAAGCGAGGATTTTGTCGGTCTTCGCGTCGAATTTGACATCGTAATGCGCGGTCTTGATGATCGCGTATTTGTCGATGTGGTCCATTACCTTTCGCATGTTCGACACGCGGACGTTAAAAGGGTCCGCCTTAAACGCCTGATCGAGGATCTTTCGCCCCTCGGCTTCCTGCCCCAAACGCAGTTGCAGCATCCCCAGCGACGTGCGCGGCCCCGCCAGTTTCGGCCGGAGTTCGGTCGACTTACGGAAGAACTCCTCAGCCTTCGTATACAGCTTGCGGTCTTCGAGGTACTCGGCGAGTTCGTAGTAAAACACGCCCGGTTTCGCGTCGTAACTTTCGACCTGTTTGACGATCGCGTCGTATTCTGCGAGCTTCTTCTGAACGAGGTAACACGCGGCGAGTTTGCCGAGCGCCACGGTGTCGCGCGGGTTGATCGCCTTCGCGGTCAGCAGTGTCTTTTCGGTAGCGGGGAAGTCGCCACCGCGAAAGGCGACATCGGACTTGAGGTGCAGTGCTTCCGCCAGTTTCGGGTTCCGCTTCAACGCCAGTTCCGCGAACTCCTCGGCTTCCTTGAACTCGTAACGCTGCATCGCGGCGAGTCCCTTACCGACGTACGGCTCCGCCGCATTCGGGTTGATCTTAATCGCCTTATCGAACGCTTCCACGGCTTCGGGACGGTTGTACTTTTCGAGCAACATTCGCCCCGATTGGTACTCGGCCGCCCACATATCGGGTTCGAGTTTGATTGCGTCGCTGTACACTTCGTTCAGAATGAATTTGAACTGATTCGCGAGGTTGTTCCAACGAGCGTTCTCCGCCCCGGCACGTCCGACGAGCAGCAGACGATCCGGATCGGTGATGTCCTTGCCCGCGTTACTGAGTGCCGTGTACTTGCGAACAAACCAGCGGACTTCCTTATCGGCACGTTCGTGATCGCCCTGATCGCGAATGATGCGTGCACGTACCCAGCGTGCGAGGAACTGGGCATCATCCTTCTGAATCGCGGCTTCGGCGTCCTTCAGCGCTTCGTCCCAGTTACCGGTGTCGTAAAGCAAGTCCGCACGCACCGCCAGGAGTTGCGGATAATCCGGGTGAAGCCGGAGCGCGGCAGCGATCGCTTCGCGTGCCTTGACGTACTCGCCCTCGGCTCGCCATGACGCCACAATGCCCGTCACCGCATCGGGCAACCGATCGGGATCAGTGCGAAACTTCTCGTATTCCGCACGCGCCTCGGCGTAGTTGCCTTTCAATAAACGTTGGCGTGCCTCAGCAAGCGGAGACTTCACCGCCGGTTTCGGTTCGGCCGCGAAGTAGCCAACCGTCGCGGTCAGGGCAAACAAAACGGCGATAACAATCCGCATGGCAACGGTTCCCAATCCAAAGAGAGATTTGATACTACCGTAACGACGATGCGGCCAAACTGCAACGGTTGACGAATATCGGCATGGTTCCAATCGCGGTGATGTTCGGTAGCAGAAAGTGGTTCCGCCACTTCCCACCCCACCCCTCCCCAGAGTCACTCCCGAATTTCGGAACCACCTAACCCAGCAAAGACTTACGTCCGATTTCGATGGTTACAACTCACGCCGGAATCAAAGTTTCGGTGATCTATTTCTGCAAAACTGGCGTCGTCGCGAATGCGAGCGACGCGTTTCGCGGCTTGGCTTTCGCTATCGCTGTCAAAATCGAAGGCTCGCCTTTGACCCACTACTCGCGAAGCGATCGTGCTTCTGCGGTGTCGAGGATCTCGAGAATCTCATGTGCACGATGCGCGCGCAGGGTCGTTTGCAATGTCATAACAATGATTTCTTTATGACTAAAGTAGGCAAGTTGAAATCCTCGTCGAATGCGAACAATCGTTATCGAACGAGCAAATCGGGGACGTCGACGGCGTTACCTTTCACGCGGATTCGCTTGAACGGCCAGCCTTCGGTTGGCGTCATTGGGTCGGGGCCTTCAATGGTGACGAGGACGGTATCGACGACCGATGCCGAGCCGATTTTCGACTGCCAAACGATCGGCCAGCCGGGGCCGAACTTCTCGTCTTGCCCCGCCTTGCGGAGTTCCTCGGCATGGAACCGCCCCGCTCCGTAGCCGATCTGCGCCTCGCGCCATTCGTGTTCGTACGGGCCATTCAGCGATAGCCGTTTCCCCGATTCCGCTGCCGAACCGACTGATTCGCCGGGAACGGACATCAATCGGTAAAGTGCCGAAAGCCGAACGGCGGCTTCAAAATCGAGCTTGAATTCTGGCGTCGGATCGCCGAAACAGACGGTGCGGCTTGCGGTTGCGTATAGGCCGTCGCGGCAACCGGTCACCTGAAGCACGCAGGTTTGGTTCGCGGCCGCATTCGTGTATCCGGAGCGGCGGAATTTCTTCGCACGGTCGTCGGCGGCCACGCTGATGTTGAGAGCCTCCACGCCACGCCGACACAAACGATGCGCGATTTGCCCGGCGATTTCGGCTTCCGATGTGCCCGGCGTGATGTTTCTCGCGGTCGCTTCGAGGGAATGAACGACGGCGTTACCGAGCGTGCGATACAAGTCTTGTTCGTACGGTGTAAGTGGGCGAAGGTCCGCGCGGAGCCGGTCGTTGATGAGCGGCATGTTCGGGAACGGGCGATCCGTAGCGAACTTCTTCCCGGCCACCAGTTCGCCGAGCAACAGCGCCCGACCGACCGTCCATTGCCATTCCTTTAGCTGGAAACCGAGGCCATCGAGTTCTTCGTCGAACAGGCGTTGCCCGTCGATGTTACTGGATAGCAACCAACGTTGGCGGCCGTTCGTGTAAATCCCGGGGCGTTCGCCATCGGCAATCAGTCCGCGAACGTTCATACCGCCCGTGAACCACGCGACGTGTGCAGGCATCAGCAACACGACGCCCTCGCAACCGAGTTCTTCGAGCAGTTTCGCGACCTTGTCTTGCTTCGCCTCGATGTCCGCCCGTCGCCGGAGCGTGTGCGACATATCGAGCATCGGGATCGGTTGCGGCGTGGCCGCATCGATCGAAACGCGACTAGTGCCAAAGATGCTTTCGGAATCGAGGTCTTCGGTGTCGAAGATCGACTCTCCAACGGAATTCGTGTCAACAGTCATCGCGTCTCCAACCAAAAAATGCGAACGAGTGTGCCGAACGGCAGTCATCTCACTGAATTGTAACAATTGCACAGACGGGAACGCAAGCAGTTATTTCTTGCGAATTGCGAGATTGTGAACACTATTCCTGCATGAGATTTGAGATGTACGCTTTCACCCCCTCTTCGAGTGGCGTTACGGGTGTCGTGCAACCGGTGTCGCGTAGTTTTGTCGTCGTGGCTTGTGTGAAGT
>JAYSKW010000563.1:0-9763 GCA_043726085.1 Limnoglobus sp. | reverse complement strand
GAAACGCCGCTACGCCCGCTGACCACGGCACTCTCCGCCGAGGCCACGTTCGTCGCACGCACGATCGACGTCGATGTCCAGCACCTGACCGCCACGCTGCAAAAAGCCGCCGCGCACAAAGGCACCGCGTTCGTCGAGATTTACCAGAACTGCAAGATCTTCAACGATGGCGTCTTCGATTACGCCACCGATAAAAGCGTGAAGAGCGACAACTGCCTGTTCGTCGAACACGGCAAGCCGATGATCTTCGGCAAAGACAAAAACAAGGGCATCCGCCTCAACGGCCTGAAGCCCGAGATCGTCGACGTCGGCAAAGATTGTGGCATCGACGACCTGCTCATTCACGACGAGAAGTCCGAAGAACCAACACTGGCGTACCTGCTCAGCCGCATGTATCGCCCCGAGTTCCCGGAAGTCTTCGGCGTGTTGCGGAACGTGCGAAAACCAACGTACGAAGAACTCCTCGACGGCCAGATCAACGAGCAACTCGCGAAACGCGGCAAAGGCAAGATCGAAGATCTGTTCGCCGCCGAAGATATTTGGACGGTCGAGTAAACGAGTTTCGCCGTGTGCAACGCCCACGGCGAATCGTTTTCTACTGCCAAAACTTTGTTTCTGGGCAGAATCCAATCGGTCAAAATCCGACGTAAGTCGTTGGTGGGTTATGTTGGTTCCGAAATTAGGGAATGAGTCCACGGATGGGTGGGTAGGTAATGGCTGGACTCATTCGCGCGGGGGCTGCATCGACATGAATCACTTCGTCTCGCATCTCGAAGCCGCGATCGATGGCACGCGGTTGCCATTTGGCACGATCCAGAATCTGCACGAAGGCCGCCCGATCTGGGTGCGGTACGATCTCGATGCCATTCGTAGCGCCGTCACGCCGGCGGATATTGCCAAACGCCCACCGTCGCTTTGGCGGTATCGCGAACTGCTGCCGTTGCCACTCGATGTCGAACCCGTGACGCTCGGCGAAGGGATGACGCCACTGCTGCCCTGCCCGAAACTCGGCAAGCAACTCGGGCTGAATCGGCTGCTGATTAAAGACGAATCGCAGTTGCCCACGGGAAGTTTCAAAAGCCGTGGAATGACGGCTGCGATCAGCATGGCAAAGTGGCTGGGCATCAAACGGGTGGCACTTCCGACGGCCGGAAATGCCGGCGGTGCGGCCGCAGCGTACGCGGCCCGTGCGGGCATCGAGTGTTTCGTGTTCATGCCTGAAGACACGCCGATCGTCAATCAGTTCGAGCCGCACATTTACGGTGCGAAAGCCTTCCGCGTCAACGGACTCATCAACGATTGCGGCAAGATCGTCAAGGACGGCACCGCAGCGATGGGCTGGTTCGATCTGTCGACGTTGAAGGAACCGTATCGCATCGAAGGTAAGAAAACGATGGGGCTGGAACTCGCCGAACAACTCGGCTGGACGCTCCCCGATGTCATCCTTTACCCGACGGGCGGCGGCACCGGGCTGATCGGCATGTGGAAGGCATTCCACGAACTGAAAACGCTCGGCTGGCTGCCACCGAATACGAACTTCCCGCGTTTGATTTCGTGCCAAGCCGAAGGATGTGCGCCGATCGCACGTGCTTACGAGAAGGGCGAACGCTTCGCCGAACTCTTCCCGAATGCCACCACCGCTGCGAGCGGGTTGCGGGTTCCAGTGGCGGTCGGCGACTTCATGATCCTCGATGCCGTGCGGGCAAGCGGTGGCAAAGCCGTCGTCGGTGCCGAGGCGAGCATCGTCAAATGGATGGAACGCGCCAGTAGTGCCGAAGGAATCAGCATCTGCCCGGAAACCGCCATTTGTCTCGATTCGTTGGAGAATCTGATTCGCGACAATACGGTATCAGCCGATGAAACCGTCGTCGTGTTCAACACCGGCGCGGCCACGAAGTACCTCGAAGCACTTCCCGTCAATCTGCCGTTCCTGGATCGCAATCAACCGATCGACTGGGCGAAACTCACATGAAAGTACCGACGATCCCCGTGCGTGCGGTCGATAGCCACAAAGGCACGTACGGGCGCGTGCTCGTCATCGCGGGCAGCCGGGGTATGAGCGGGGCGGCGGTGCTCACCGGCTCTGCGGCGTTGCGATCTGGCGCGGGGTTGGTCACGGTTGCTTGTCCCGAAGCGGTGCAGGACATCGTCGCGATGGGTAACGCCTGTTACACGACATTCGGCATCACTGGAACCGCGTCGCTCATCGAATTGGCTGCGAAATGCGATGTTTTTGCCATCGGGCCGGGTCTGGGCCTTGCACCTGAGACGGCGACGATGGTTCGCACGATACTCGACGCCTTTCCTGCAAAGCCAATCGTGCTGGATGCCGACGGGCTGATGAATCTGCTTCCGCTGCCGGAGTCGATTCGCGCGCGTGCCATGCCGATCGTGATGACGCCGCACCCCGGCGAATTCGCACGTTTAACCGGGCGAACCGCAAGCGAGATTTCCGCCAACCGTGCGACACTTGCGGTCGAATTTGCCACGCAGCATCGCGTGGTGCTTTTGTTGAAAGGCCACCACACGATCGTTACCGATGGCACGCACATCTACACCAACGAAACGGGTAATCCCGGCATGGCCACTGGCGGTACGGGCGACGTTCTCACGGGTGTGATTGCGGCATTCATCGGCCAGGGTTTTTCGCCATTCGACGCCGCCGTGCTCGGCGCACACGTCCACGGGCAGGCAGGCGATCTCGCGGCGCAAGCCTTTGGCATGGTTTCGCTCATCGCCAGCGATCTGCTCGATCATCTGCCAAAAGCGATTCGCGAACGACAAATCTCGCCCTCATAATCGACGTAAGTCAGAATTGCGGATACTCAAAAACCGTTTTTTTTGTGTTTTTTCGTCTCAAAATGGCACTTTTTGATCGCACCTCGCAGATCTGAACGCGGCCATTTTGCCGTAACACGAACTGCTGTTGTGGGTTAAGCCGAGTGCCAACGAATCGGCACTCGCCGCAAGTACCGCCCTAAAATCGACCGAATGCGCCCTAAAATCGACCGAGCACGACACAAAATCGACCGAGCACGACATTTCTGTGTCATTTGGAGACACTTTTGGGTCACTTTGTGCGCGACACGAATTCCGACTTACGTCGAATCGTCTGCGATTTTTTGACTGCGGGGAATCGTGTGGGTGCAAGATTCTTGTCGAATCTTTGTCAGATTTCGATCGCGAATACGTTACACTTCCTTGCAGGCGTTCGTGCCAGCCCATGCGCAAGCAAGGGATGCGCTTTCCACGGTCGAGACACTGCGTGGAGTTTCACGATGGTTCCCCTTGCTCGCGCTGCGGGCTGGCACGAAATGTTGTGGGTTTCACCTCGCTTCCTCGCTGGCGCGTCGGGCTAACGGGAATGGATTTGTTAGCCGACGCGTCTGCGAGGGAGTACCACAGTTGCCGAAACTTGCTGCAGACCGTTTGCCTTGCGGGTTGGTGCAGATCGTTCATGTCCGCTGGGAAAAATCCGCGCGTGGTGGCCGAGGTGCTGGTGAGCGTAATTCGGTTTTGGCTGCGTATGAAGTGTCGGATGATGACTTGGACGGCATCGGCGGCCACCTAGGTGTTGGCGTATCGAAATGGTCCGAACGCAATGCCTTCGCTACGCCGTTTTCGTCCGATAATCAGCGCATCGCAATCGCGGATGGATACTCCTTTGGCTGCGTCCGCGTATCCACCCACGCGGATGGTCTTCGGGTCCACTACGAGTATGGTTATGCGAATGGCGGTGCCCCGGATCGTTCGTTCCTCAACTGGCCGTCGGCGAGTGGCGAATCGCCGGGTCGTTCGATTGTGGTCCGCAACAATCAGTGGGTAAGAGTTTGTTACAACGGCCGATTTTCGTGCTTCGATAGCGGGAACTGGTGGTACGAGCAAACCGCGGTCAATGTGGCCTTTTTCGATGGCGAACCGAACGGTCGCGTGTTCCTCGATCGCGAACCGTCCCAGGAACTACGAGCACTCGCGGACCTTTGGTAGCGGCCTTGGAGAATGCGAATGAGCGTAGCGGAGGACATCGCATTTGTCGGCCAACTCCTCGATGCTTACGCCGTCGATGCGTATCGAATGAGCATCGCGATGGAAGCCAACAATGACCTCGGTATCCCGCCTGAAATGCAAGTCGGTGAGGTCGATGATGAGGGGTATGTGGAATGGCGGGTTTTGCAGTCGGTCGGGTTGTATCCGGCGAAAGCATAGGAGGCACCACAGCAGGCAGATAAGAGAACCAATGCAGGGGAGAGGCAAAGTGTCTGCATCGGGCCACATCCCTCTTGCCGCCACCGAACAGGTGTTTATCATCCGCTTCTCGCAAGATAACACGACTATTGGCTTCGCTGGGAACGTCCCGGCGATTTTCGCGAATCGACTATCTCGTCAAATGGCTCCACAGTTCCTGCACGGTTCGGACATCCTATTCGACTTCCAACAAATGCGACGCGAAACTATGGCGTAGATATGGCACGGACGATTTTAGACCACTTTCCTCGAAACCGTTTGCGTTGTTGTCGCGACAACTGCGAGGTGTTACTCTACGTGGACGGACACTCCTTCCCCGTAGGTCTTCATGCCGCTACTTGCCCTGACGATTTATCACACCGATGCGAGCGGTCGCTTCGTGTTGCACGCGATGCCGGTGATGGTCTGCGTGCTGCTCGTTCTTGCGATTGCGTATCGGTACTACTCGGCATTTCTCGCGGCAAAAGTGGCGGTGCTCGACGATACTCGCATTACGCCCGCGATTCGCCTGAACGATGGGCAGAACTACTATCCGACGAACAAGTGGGTCGCGTTCGGCCACCACTTCGCGGCGATCAGCGGGGCGGGACCGCTCATCGGGCCGGTGCTGGCGATCCAGTACGGATACATGCCGGGGTTGCTCTGGCTCATCATCGGCGTCTGCCTTGCGGGGGCCGTCCAAGATATGCTCGTGCTGGCGGCGAGTGTGCGGCGCGATGGCAAATCGCTTGCCGAAATCGCCCGCCACGAACTCGGCAAACCGGCGGCGATCATCGCCTCGGCGGCGATTCTGTTCATCGTGATTATCGCGCTCGCGGGGCTGGGCTTTGTGGTGGTGAAGGCACTCGGCGGCGAAGAGGCGAAGTTACCCACAGGAATGCAACTTCAGCTTCCCGAAGCGCAAACGGGGAAATTCATCGGCAACGTCTGGCAACTTCCCGCCGGTTGTAACGTCCGCTACGTACCCGATCAGCCGTGGTCGCTGCGCACCGAAGCGATCCAGATTCGCGTGCCAAACGCTGCCGCGAACGAGAGCATCTGGAAGCCGAAGATCGTCGCGCTGCCACCCGGTTGTAGCCAGGTCATTCCCGGTTCGTCGTGGGGGACGTTCACGATCGCGTGTACGATTCCGATCGCGCTGTTCGTCGGGTTGTGGATGCACAAATTGCGCAAAGGCCACGTCATTGAAGCCTCGCTAATCGGCGGCGCGATGACGCTCGCGGCCGTCGTCGTCGGTGGGTCGATCCCCGGTTCCGCACTCGAACCGTACTTCTCGTTGACCCGCGAACAGACGATCCTTTCACTCGTAATTTACGGCTTTGTGGCGGCCGTGCTGCCCGTGTGGCTGTTGCTCGGGCCACGCGATTACCTCAGTAGCTTCCTGAAAATTGGCACCGTGATTTTGCTCGTCGGAAGCGTCATCGTTGGCAACCCGCCACTGAATGCGCCGATGTTAAATGAAACCTTTCTCAATGGCGGTCCGACCTTCGAGGGAAGCATTTTCCCGTTCGTGTTCATCTGCGTGATGTGCGGCGCGGTCAGCGGGTTTCACTCGTTGGTGGCCTCGGGAACGACGCCGAAGATGATCGAAAAGGAATCGCACATTCGCACGATCGGCTACGGCGCGATGCTCATCGAAGGCCTCGTCGGCGTGACGGCGCTCATCGCGGCGGCGGCGCTCCCCACCGATCTCTATTACGACATTAATATTGCCATCGACGACATGCCGAAATGGGCCGAGCAAGTGCGCGAAGTGAACGCGAAGTATCGCACCGAGCCGATGCACCAACTCGGCGGTGGCGTGTCGCACATGGATCTCGGCCAAATGGAAGAGAAAGTCGGCGGCGAATCGCTACGCGGTCGCACGGGGGGTGCCGTCACGCTCGCGGTCGGCATGTCGGTCGTGTTCACCGATGCGTTTCAGTGGCTAGGGATCGCGGGCGATTCGGTGCTGAAGTACTGGTATCACTTCGCGATCATGTTCGAGGCGCTGTTCATTCTGACGACGATCGATGCCGGTACGCGGATCGGCCGGTTCCTCGTTCAAGAAACCGTGGGTCGAGTGTACGCCCCCTTCGCGCGGCCCGACTGGTTGCCGGGCGCGATCCTCGCGAGCGCCATTGTCACCGGCAGTTGGGGCTGGCTGATTTACACGGGGAATATCCGCACGTTCTGGCCGATGTTCGGCGTCGCGAATCAACTGCTTGCGGTGCTGGCGCTGACGCTCGTGACGACGTGGCTCGTCAACAACGGCCGCGGCCGATATGCGTACGTGACACTCCCGCCGATGCTCTGGGTCTGTTCGACGACGCTGACCGCCGGTGCGAACCTGATTACCGTGCAGTTCCCAAACATGATCCGGAAGGGGCAAGCCCTCCGCGATGGTGGCGACCCCGCCGGCGTGCGATTGATCACCACCGGCTATCTCAGCATCGGCCTCACGCTGTTCGTGATTACCGCCGTCGGCACGCTCGTCATCTGGGCCATCGCCCGCTGGGCCAGTGTGCTATTCGGACGCGCGAAGAGATCACCCGCGTAGGCGAGCGGTGGGTGTACTTCATTCTTCGGTAGCCGCAGGTCTTTAGCCTGCGCGGGGGCAAATACCCTAGAAAATCAGTCGTGGCGAGTCTTCGAGACGCGACGTAATCGGCACATTTCGTTCATTCCGGGCGCAGGAAACGTCGTGTTTCGATGACTCACTACGACACACAATCGTTGCCGGTGGAAGTCACGCAGGCTAAAGACCTGCGGCTAACAGAATAGGAAAGATAGGGAAAAATGAAAACGCCACCCAGGTTTGAACCATCCCGAAGTTGAGCTACTTCACGATGGAAATTTCCGCGTAACGCGGCATCGCCTCTGTGCTGCGGCGATCCGTTTCTAATTCTTGTTGCAGCCGCTTCATCGCTTCATCGGCGTTCGTGGCCGTGATCTCGCCGGGTGTCACGTACATCGCAGGTGGCGTCGGCTTCGGCGCTTCGCGGATGATCGGTTCGAGCCGCGTCGCTTCCGCTGCCGCCTTCGAGCCGATCGGCGGTGGGTTCGACGGCAAACCATGGGCGTGTGCGAGTGGGCCGATCGGCTGAATGTGCAGGCATCCGGTGCTGATCAGCATCCCGACCGCACCGATGGAGCCGACGATTCGCGATAGGTTTTTCATCACTTCCCCCCAATATTCGCGGGCGTGGGTGCGGAGATGATCGGCAACTCGACGCGACTCGCGCCGATTTCGCGATCCATCACGATTGATGGCCGGGTTTTCATCCCCACCTTCACGCCCATACGGGCCACGCGCTGCTGGCACATCTCGATCGCTTGACGCTCGATTTCGTCGATCTGCGATAACAGTTTGTCATCATTTTTATCGATCGCGAATTGACGGAGTTTCGTGCAGGCATCGAGTCGCCGCGTGCAAGCGGTTTCCTCGGCCTTGACCGCTTCCGAAATCACTTCGGGTGTCAGTGGTGCGATGATGATCGATGGCCGTGCCGCCGCTTTGCCGGTCGGCTCGTCCTTTTTCGCGTTGGTCCCACCGCCCGAGAGGCGCTGATACCACGGCTTCGCGTCCGCTACTTTCGGCCCCGTTGTCGGTTCGGCCGCAGACAGCGCCCCCGCGCCCGCAATGCCGACCGCAACCGCCAGGCCCCAAGCCCCAATTCGGTTCATGGAATCCGCCCCCTTACGCGTTCCCCTTCGAGGTGCCCGCACTTCCCCAAGTGCGTGACACTCCCGCCAGTAGGCATCCAGCGGGTGGTTCTTCGAGGAACGAGAGGCATATGCCGAAGGAATCGCAACTTGTAAACCCCGAGTTGCGAAACGGTTTACTTCTTCCCCTCTTTCGGCATCGGCACCGGGGTTGCGAACACGTTTTCGCGTTCGAGTGGCAACTGGAAACCGTCCGCCACGCGAGTCATGTAGTTCACCCACGATGAATACCAGATCAGGTCGATTGCCCGGTGCGGGCCGAATGTCTCCGACAGGGCTGCGACATCTTCGGCTGTCACCGTGGCGGGCGATTTCGAGAGCTTTGCCGCAAAGGCGAATGCTTGCCGTTCGGCCACCGCGAAATCGTCCCACTCGCCGAGTGCCAGTTTCTTCGTGCGTAATTTTACTTCGTCGTCTTTCAGGCCCGCGACCGCGAGCATCATGTTTCCATGACCCATTCAGTAGAAGCAATCGTTCGACCGTGTCACGACCCAAAATAACGAACTACTGAAGACCGGGTTCGACTTGCCCTCTTGCTGATAAGCACGGAATGCCGCGAACCAGGCCATCGTCATTTCGGGTTGATACCCGGCGCTGACCGTCATCCAGACGATGGTATCGGTCTGCTTCTTCACATCCGGCGGCATCCGCTCGAACCGGCTTTTATCGGGCATCGGTATCCGCGACTTCCGTGCCTTTTGCGTGGCGAGTGACTTGTCGAGTTCCTCGACGCCGACCTCCTTCCAATCGTCCGGTGCGGCGTAAGTTCGCTTCGGGGTTAAACTTTTGACGGTATCCCACGCCGGTCGCGCCGGTGCGTCGACGAGTGCGGGTTGTGCGACGTCGTATTTGAAATCGACGGGCGGATACGGGCCGTCTTTTTCAACGCTGGCACCGAGCGCGTGAATGATGCGAAAGTGGAAGTTCGCGAACGCCACGGTGTGAACGAGCGCGACGGCTTTGTCCGGCCCAAGGCGAGTGACGACCGCGGCCATCTCGGGGTCGGTCACGCTGTAACCGGCGGTCGTCAACTTGCGGGCGACTTTCAAAATCAGTTGCTCGCCGGGCGCGACATCGCCGTTGATGAAGTCCACGATGTCCGCTTCGGATGCACCCGCCCGCTTCAGGTCCGCACGGGCGTAGGCTTTGGCGTAAGGGATTTTAATCGCGTCCGCGACCGACCACCGCACCTTCGCGGCCAGTTCCGCCCCAAGCGGATTCTTCGCCCGATGCAAGTAATCGAGCGCCAGCACGCCGCCCGTCGTCTTCGGCTGCGAGACGGCCAACGTTCGCGCCCAAACGGGTAATTGCGGCGTTTCCCGAGGCAAGCGTTGCCACGCCTCTTTGTTATCGAGCGCCGGAAAGCGCGGCCCATCCGCCGCCCGCACTTCCCCGACTAACGCGATTGCCAGCAAAGCCAGCGTTTTAAGAAAGGATGTCATTGTCACCTCGTAGTTTTGTGGAAGTGAATCGTAACAAACTGGGTTGGCCGGTCAATCGAAAATCACGTGAAGTCGTGCAGGCATCCGGGCGCAACGCACAAACCAAAAAAAGCCCCCGGTGAACCGGGGGCTTCTTGCGTGAGACGCGTTGCGTTTACTCGGCGTCTTCGGGGGGTTTCTCGGTGCCGGGGAGTTGGAACAGCGGGCCGGCGGTACCCATACCGCCGCGCAGTTCGCGCTTGTCGGACTTCCCGCCCTTGCCATCTTTGCCGTCGGACTTCGAGTCGTCGGGGCGTTCGCTTTCGTTGCCGCCCATGATCTCATCGGGGACATCGTCGGGCACGTTCGGGTTGTCCACGTCTTTCATACTC
>JAYSKW010000562.1:0-2523 GCA_043726085.1 Limnoglobus sp. | reverse complement strand
AAATCGCACCCGAAGACCGCCGACGTGATCCTGACTGTATCGGACAAATCCGGCCAAGAGACGTTCCACACGTTCACCATCGCGGTGAACGAGAAGTAGCGTTTGCCGATCTCCGTCAGACGGGTGTTTCGACGGGGTCTGGAATACCTGCAAGTAAACGTTCACGGGCAGGCATTGTCCAAATTCTCTGTAAGGAAATGAATAATTCATCGACATATAGCGTAGTACTGTCTGAAACTCATGTTAAGGGAGAAACACGATGTCGTTCATGAATGCGAGATTCTCTAGGGTGAAACTGTTGGTCTTGATCGTTGGCGTAGTGGCCGTTGGGACGACTCTGGTCATCGCAGCGGAGACGCAACCGAAGGTCGGTCAGGAAGCGAAGGATTTCGAGTTGGCGTCTTTGGGTGGTGGCGATTCGGTGAAGTTGTCCAAACTGACGGAAACTGGACCAGTGGTGCTGGTCGTTCTCCGCGGTTACCCCGGCTACCAGTGTCCGCTCTGCACCCGCCAATTCGGCGAGTTGCTGGGTAAAGCCGAGGCATTTAAGAAGGCGGGTGCCCAGGTTGTGTTCGTTTACCCCGGTCCTGCGAACAAACTGAAAGAGCATGCCAGCGAGTTTGTGAAAGGGAAAGATTATCCCGATCATTTCCACTTCCTGCTCGACCCGGACTACAAATTTACGAATGCGTACGGTTTGCGATGGGATGCGAAAAACGAGACTGCGTATCCATCGACGTTCGTTATCGACGCGAAGCGCAAGGTGACATTCGCAACGATCAGTACGACTCACGGCGACCGGTCCAAATTCGCGTCCATACTGAAAGCACTCGAAGGGAAACAATAAAGCCCAGTATCGACAATAATCGAGTTTTCCACGGCGAATCGCCGTGGGATTTTTCCAATCTTTCGCACTGTCGGTCGTGTGTCACTCCAATCGGCCAATGCCACGAACGCGAACGCGGTCCCGTCGACTAACACTTTGCGTTCCCCACCTCGCGAATGCATTTCCTCCTACCGCAATCGGCTACCGGGTGTAGAATTGCCTTTAGACGAACACCCGGTTGCCATCCACAGGCTCGACGATGCCACGCGACTATTACGAAGTTCTCGGAGTCTCCCGCTCGGCCACGCCCGATGAGATCAAGAAGGCGTTTCGCAAACTCGCGCAAAAATATCACCCCGATAAGAACCCCGGCGACAAGCAAGCCGAGGCGACGTTCAAGGAAGTCAACGAAGCGCACGAGGTGCTTTCGGACCCGAAGAAACGCGGTTCGTACGATCAATTCGGCCACACCGGCCCGCAGATGAGCGGCGGCTTTCCCGGCGGTTACCCCGGCGACCCGAACGGCTTCCCCAACTGGAACGGCGCGGGCGCACCCGGTGGACGCTTCGACCCCGCTGCGGCTGAAGATCTCTTCAAACAATTCTTCGGCGACCGCGACCCCGGACCGGGTTTCGACCCGAACGAGCTATTCGGCAAACAAGGCCGACGCGGTGCGGGCACGCGAACGCGGCCGCAGGAAGATGTCGAAACCGAAGTCGCGGTGCCGTTCCTGACGGCGGCGGCGGGTGGCACGCTCAACCTGAACATCGGTGGGCGCAAAATCGATGTGAAAATTCCCGCAGGTATCGACGACGGCAAGAAGCTTCGCGTCCCGGCGGCGGCCACCGGTTCGACCGATGTTTACTTGATCGTTAAGATCGAATCGCACCCGTTCTTTACCCGAGATGGCAACGATATTTTGCTCGAAGTGCCGCTCGATATTTCCGAAGCGGCACTCGGCGCGGCGGTCGAAGTGCCGACCGTCGGTGGGGATCGCCTCACCGTGAAAGTGCCCGCTGGTACGTCGTCCGGAACGCGATTGCGACTACGTGCGAAGGGCATTACGGGCGGCGATCAGTACCTCGTGTTCCAGATCGTCGTGCCGAAGACGCTCGACGATGCGAGCCGCGAGTTGATCGAAGCGTTCGCGAAACGCAACCCGTCGAACCCCCGTTCGACCCTCGCTTGGGCGTGATGACACCACGACTGCTGTTCCCGCCGACGCACCGCCTGAAATCGCCCGAGGATTTCAAGCGAGTCTACGACCGCAAGCGATCTGTCAGCGATGCGAACCTCATCGTCTATGCCTGCGAGAACGCATTCCCTCACGGGCGGCTGGGCGTGTCGGTCTCGAAGAAAGTCGGCGGCGCGATCGTGCGGAACCGCTTCAAGCGACTGTTCCGCGAGGCGTTCCGGCTGTTGCAACACGAACTCCCGCCTGGCATCGATTATGTGCTGATTCCCAAGCTGCCGGCGCGCGATCTGGGTTTGGAGCCGATCCGCGAATCGCTATTGGCACTCGCGGTGCAAGTATCAAAGAAGCTGAAGCCACGCACCGAGGTGGCACCGTGATCCGCTGGCTGTGGAACGGCCCCGCACTCCTAGTCGGCGGCATTCTGATACTGTGCGTGCGCGGCTACCAGTATCTCATCCGGCCGATGCTGCCACCGACGTGCAAGTTTCAGCCCGGTTGCAGC
>JAYSKW010000561.1:0-1199 GCA_043726085.1 Limnoglobus sp. | reverse complement strand
CGACTTCGGCTCGCAATTCGGGCAACTGATCGCGCGGCGCGTGCGGGAGTTGAACGTCTTTTGCCAAGTCGTGCGGCACGATATTACTGCCGAGCGCGTGAAGGAACTGAACCCGAAAGGGATCATTTTCTCCGGTGGACCCGCCAGCGTTTACGAACCGAATGCGCCGAAGTGCGACCCGAAGATCTTCGACCTGAACATCCCCGTGCTCGGCATTTGCTATGGGATGCAACTCGCTTGCCACACGCTCGGCGGGCACGTGGCACCGGCTGCGGCGCGCGAGTTTGGCCGCGCGACGTTGAACGTGAATAACGCGAACGACATTTTTCGCGGCTACCCCGCCGAATCGACCGTCTGGATGAGCCACGGCGATCAAGTTCACACGATGACGGGCGATTTCGTGCCGTTGGCCTCGACGGATACCTGCCCCGTGGCGGCGGTGAAGCACGTAACGCGGCCGGTGTACGGCTTGCAGTTTCACCCGGAAGTGAGCCACACGCCGCATGGCGGGCAGATTCTGGCGAACTTCCTGCGCGATGTCTGCGGTTGCCAGGGCCTCTGGAAAATGACGACGTTCATCGATCGCACGGTGACGGAGATTCGCGAACGGGTCGGGAACAAACGGGTCATCTGCGGGCTGTCCGGCGGGGTCGATTCCGCCGTGTGTGCGGCAATTCTCGTGAAGGCGATCGGCAAGCAACTCGCGTGCATTTACGTCGATAATGGCCTGATGCGCGAAGGCGAAACCGAGATGGTTCGCCACACGTTTCGCGACTGGTTCAAGGCCGATCTGCACGTCGTCGATGCGGGCGAGGAGTTCCTCGGCGCGCTCAAAGGCGTTACCGATCCGCAAGAGAAACGCAAGATTATTGGCCGCGTGTTTATCGACGTGTTCAAACGCGAAGCACTGGCGATTCCCGATGCGCACTTCCTCGCACAAGGGACACTTTACCCCGATGTGATCGAGAGCGGCGGTTCGGTCGATGGCCCGGCGGCGACGATCAAATTGCACCACAACGTCGGCGGGCTGCCGAAGGAACTCGGCTTTGAATTGGTCGAACCGCTCCGCGATTTATTCAAGGATGAAGTGCGACGCATGGGCATCGAACTCGGCTTGCCCGAAGTCCTCGTCTGGCGTCACCCGTTCCCCGGTCCGGGCCTTGCGGTGCGCTGCCTCGGCGAGATTACGCCGGAGAAAC
>JAYSKW010000560.1:0-3772 GCA_043726085.1 Limnoglobus sp. | reverse complement strand
GCCGAGTTCGTAACTGGCACTCGGATTCGGCACATCGGTGATCGTCTTTTCCCACACCGGACTTCGCTTTTCGTCGAGTGCGCTGATTTTCGCCCCTTTCATTCGCACGCCAACACCGCCATCGGTACGGTTCCAGATCGCGATGCGGTCGATCGGCTGTTCGGACCCGAGATCGACTTCCCACCACGGTTCGTTTGCGATCGCGGTATGCGAAACGGACTTGCCCACGAAGTATTCGCCGTTGGTGTTACCATCGATCGCGAGCTTGGCGGGGCCATCGAACGCGGTGCTGATTTGCGTGGCGGTGCCCTTCGTTGCGATGTTGTTACCGCCACTGAAAATTTGCACTTCCGCGAGCATCACATACGTGTTCTTTTCGGGCTGCATAATGCGGATGTATCGGGCCACGGGCACGGTCGTCTTCGGCGGGACGAGGCTGGCCGCGATGCGAGTGATGATGAAGTTCCCACCACCGTGGCCCGGTCCGCCACCCGGCAACTGCTTGTCCGCAAGCGTAACCAGGCGAAAGCCCGCCAGTCTTGCAACATCTAACGGCAGTTCGACGGTGTACGTATCTTTCTTCGCTGCTTTCGCGACGAACACGGATTTGTCTTCGCGAATCGTCATCGCATTCCCCGATAGGGCCTTCGCGCTCGTCGGCTTCAACTCGATCCATTTCGGGTTGAGCGCGAGCGTTTGCTCCCACGCGATCAGGCTTTTCAAAACTTCGGGTGTCGGCGATTTCCACTTCGATGTGATGCTCGCAATTTCCGCTTCGATTGTCGCTTTCTGCTTCTTCTGTTCGTCGCCATAGAAACTGTGTAATGGCGTTTCGTCCATTCGGTCCGCGTCGGCGGAGTTGTTCAGGAAGGCGTATAGCTGGAAAAATTCCTTCTGCGTAATCGGGTCGTACTTGTGCGTGTGGCACTGGGCACATGCAATTGATGTTCCCATCCACGTCGTCAGCGTCGTGTTCACGCGATCGATGACGGCGACGTTGCGGAACTCTTCGTCGCTGGTGCCGCCCTCGTTGTTTGTGAGTGTGTTGCGGTGAAACGCGGTGGCGATCAGTTGCTCATCGGTCGGGTTCGGTAACAGGTCACCCGCGATCTGTTCGATGGTGAACTGGTCGAATGGCTTGTTTGAATTGAACGAACGAATCACATAATCGCGGTAAGCCCAGATCGTGCGGGCAGGGTCGTCGGCATACCCGGCGGAGTCCGCGTAACGTGCCAGATCGAGCCACATTCGCGACCAGTGTTCGCCGTAACTCGGCTTCGCCAGCAACCGATCAACGAGCTTTTCGTAGGCGTTCGGCGAGGCATCTTTAACGAACTCTTCGACTTCTTTCGACGTAGGTGGCAGGCCCGTCAGGTCGAGTGAGACTCGCCGCGCGAGGGTGTAACGATCTGCCTCGGGCAGGAATGCCAGTCCTTCTTTTTGCAGTTTCGCGAGCAGGAAGCGATCGATCGGGTTGGGCAAACTGCCCGCCGGAACGGTGGGTCGCAACGGCTTCTCGTACGCCCAGTGTGCGGCATACTTTCCGCCTTGCTGGATCCACGTTTTGAGCAACTGGACTTCGTGTGCGGTCAGCTTCTTGTCGGACTTCGGCGGCGGCATCACCTTACTACGTTCGGTCGACGTCACGCGATGGATCATCTCACTCGCGTCGGGTTTCCCCGGCACTACAGCTACGACATCGTCGATGACCGCACGCGAACCGGCCTCGGTATCGAGACGTAAATCGCCCTTGCGTTCGTTCTCGTCGGGGCCATGACACTGGAAGCATTTATTGGAAAGGATCGGCCGAATATCGCGGTTGAAGTCGATCGTCGCTTTCGTGTCGTCGGCACGGGATGCTTGCAGACTAACGAATAGCGCGACGACAACGAACGAGAGTTTCCGGAACGGAACCATGCTGAGAGCCTCGTTGGGAGACCGCAATGCGACAGACGGTAGGCAGGGAGAACGTTACCATTCTCATAACAACAGTATACCGACTTTATCCACCTGATGCGAAACCGATTTTAGCGGCATTTAGGCGACGGCCCGGACTGGCTCAACGACATCCGATTTCACATTCACAACATGGTCCGTAACAAGTGGGCGTTCGATGCGACCGATGCGAATCTGCTTCCGTGCCTCGCTGATTTCCAACGGCGTTGCGAGGCCGCGACGTGTGACTTCGCTGAAATCGGGTGCGATCGAATCGCAATAGACTTCGACGCCGCGAATCGCGTAGTCGGCGATTCGCTTTGCGAAACTGATATGTTCGCCGATGAAGCCGACCCGTTGCGGAAGTTCGCGATACTCCTGTTGCTGTGCGGCCCGCGCGATAGCTGCGGGCGTGTCGGAATTGAGCATCGCAGCCGCGAATGGGGAACGCAGCGAAGTGCGACAATGCGGTGTCACTCGCCGTTTACGCGGTCGCTGTTGCAGGTTGTCGAGGACGGTTTGCAAATCGATTTTCGCGCGCCGTTCCGTGCAAACGTGGTCGACGATTCTGCGTGCGTGGGCTTCGCGGGCGCTGAAAATTTCGCTGGTGATCGGCCACTTGCCCCAGCATGGTGGCACCGTTGAGGCGAATTCACCGAAGCCGATCTCGGTGGTTGGGTTCGCAACTGCTAAGCGATAGTCGCAACTCAACGCGAGTTCCAGACCAGGGCCGAGGCACGGCCCCTGGATCATCGCGAGGCTAACGAACGCGGCTTCGCGTAACTGCCGCAAAACGCGTTCGCCGGTGGCGGCAAAGTCGCGACACTCGGCATCGGTTTTCAGTTCCGCCAAAGCATCGAAATCGTAACCGGCACAGAAACCCGCCGGCTTCGCAGAGCGAACGACGAGAATTTCGAGGCACGGATTATGGGCGACAATCTCGATGGCTCGCCCGATCGCCAGAATGCGCGGCAAGTTCAACCGATTCGCCCGGCGGCCAGGGAAATCGAGCCATAGCGTCGCGATGCCGCGATCCGCTTCCACCCGAATATCGTCCGTTTCGTAGAGCATCGTTGTCGTCAAATTTTCGCGGAAACAGCAGCACTGCGTCAAGCCGAACTTGCGTTACAAAAGTTCTGCCAGAATGCGGTCGATCGGCCAGAGTTTCACGCCGCCATCGCCGCCGCCGGTTGCGAGCGTTCGCCCGTCCGCCGAGATCGCCAGCGAACTAATTCGTGTGATATGCCAGCCGAGCGAGAATCGCGGTTCCAGCGTGTCGCTATCCAACACGTAGAGCAAGCCATCGCCATCCGCGACAAACAAGTGCTTGCGATCCAGCGACAACGCGATGGCTGTGATTTCCTGCGATCGGCAACCGATGGCACGGAATGCACGGTGAGTGATATTAATAGCTGCATTTGATTTGCATATGTCTTTGTAGATTTTCTTCCCTAACATGCCGATAACACGGCCATTTGTATCGTTGTATACTGTTCCGGGCCAGAGTTCATACATCGAGCCGACTACATACGCTACTGGTGTATTGAATCCAGTCACCCATTTTCGCACCAGCATGTCAATCACTTGAAGCCCGGATGACTGAAAAACGGTTATATATCGCTCGATTGGCGAAGGATTGTTTGAGAGCGTACAGTATCCTGAATATCGGAATTCATGTATTACGTCAGAGTTGGTGATTCTTACAAAACGAACCGTATCTCTAGCCATGCTTTCTTTAAATGAAAACGCAACAATGTCAGATTCTTGACATGGAATGAAACCGAGTGATTGGTTGTATTGAAAAAGTGGAAATTCCTCGTTGGATTTGTCTTTAAGT
>JAYSKW010000559.1:0-4691 GCA_043726085.1 Limnoglobus sp. | reverse complement strand
GAGGAACGCCAGCGACAGTTCCATGAACAGCGTGAAGATCACACCGAGATGGGCGGCAATCGAGTAAATCGCCCGATGGTGCGTCATCCAACGCAGCATCGTCTCGTACCACTCGAAGTAAACGAGCGTGAACTCGGGGTTTGCGAGCGTGTCCCAATAGGCGTTCGTGTTCCACCACATACTGCCCTTCAGTTTCGACATCCCGGCGGCCATGTAGATGAAACAGAAGTGAATCTGGATCATGCGGGTGGCGAAGCCCGTGGCGACTGTGGGCGTCGGCCGCGCCAGGAACGCCGCCGTCGGCGAGTCGATGTTGCCACTGCGGGCCAGACTGTTCCGGGCCGCACGATACCGGGCGATCAGGCGATCCAGCGAGAACGCCCCACCACTGTTGCCGATCATCAAATAGATGAGCAGCAAGTTCATCATCGTGTCCATGCCGAACAGCACTTGCTGCGAGCGGTGGATGTAACTCACACAGGCGAGCCACGTCAGCACCGAAGTCACGCGGGTGAACAAGCCGAGCGTGAACATGACGAGAATTAGCAGAACCACCGCGTGTGCGATGGCCATCTCGGTCGGATCGGTGATGTGAAACCAGATGGAGAACGTCGCGCTCCCGACCCAGTGGACCTTACGGGCCTCGGTGTTCCAGTAATCGAGGTAATCGATCCACTTCTCGCGTTCGGTCGGATCTTCGGGAAGCTCGACGATGAAATCGAGGAGTGCTTTTCGCGAATCGTAAGGGATTTCGATGAAGTGATCGTAGATGTACTGCCGTTGCAGGACGTCGCGCGGAACGATTCCATCGAACGCTTCGATCTCCTCGCGGAGGGTCTTGCGGCTATTCGCTCCTTCTTGCGGGAGCACGTCGAACAGCGGCGGAACGCTGTCGATTCCGGTTTTGGATCGCAATTTGATGTCGACCATCGCATTGAGGCGATCCGCACGAGCCGTCATGTCGAGCGGCAAGCCACTGGCATACTCCAGGCCACTTTGAATGCCGATGAACTTGTTGAAAGTTTCGTTCTGCAATCGCCGCGGGTAGCGCATCGCCGATTCCCGCGCCGCCTTCTGCACGGGTAAGGCTTTCAGATAGCTCAGCCAAACTTCGCGGCGATGCGTTTGAATCGGCAACCGTGCCGAGTGGATATTGTCGTCCCATACCGTGTCGCCGGAAAACGGAGTCACCGCCCACGGGAGTTCGTGGCGTTCGCGGTCGATGTAATACTGCCCGTACCACGCATGTTTGCCGAAGAAGTTCTGCAAGTCCGTCGTGTAAGCACAATGGACGTACAGCACCAGTAGCCCCGTGATGATTCGCATGAAGCCGAGCATCGTCGGGTCGGTTGCCGCGAACCAAAACTGGAACCATCGCGTTCGAGCAGACGGAGGTAATGTCGGTGTCGGAGTCATGGCAAGCCAATCGGAAGTTGAGGTCGATTCCAGAATTCTTCGTAGCGGAAGTCTCACGACTTCAATTACGGCATCCGCTCCGCCCACTCGAACTTCGTTTTCGCGTGGATGCTCATGTAGTCTTTGAAGTCTTCCGTACCCTTCGGGCTGTCGAGCGGAATCGCTTTTGGCAGGATCGGCACCAGCCAGTACAGCAACGGGTCTTGCGTATCGACGAGTTGCGCAATGCCCTTCGTATCGAGTGCATATTCGCCGAAGTAGAACGGCCGAAACGACGTCGGATGGTTCGGCTTTGCCCCCTGTGCGAATATCGTCGGCGTGGTCACCTTGTGTTCGAGGCGATAGATTTTCACGCTCTTCGCGACACGGCCCGGTTCGGAGGCGTTGTGCAAAATGTGCCCCGCGAACGAAGGCACAATGTTCCGTGCCGTGTCGGGGTTCGGCATCCGATACTGCACCGCTTCAAATATCTCCGGAGCAATCGGGATCTGCGGGTAATTCGACCACAGTCCCGCATCGGCTTTCTTGCGACGCTCTTCGATCTGCTTCTTCTCGGCCGACGGCAGGTTGCCTTCCGGATACACGCCGTTGACCTGCTCCGTGATCGACAGACGGCGATAGTACTCCAGACCGAGCGGGTCTTTCCAATCGGTCTGGCGGTTCGGTAAGGTGATCCACTTCGTCGAGGTTTTTGTCGACACTTTCGTCTTCGGATGAACGAATTCCTGGTCGTGCTCAAAAGTGACGAGGCAAAACAACAGCGACGTAGGCCCGGGGTCCGGCGAGTAGAAGTGGTAGGCGTTTTTGAGGTACATCATGGTCAGGTACGGCAAATAAAACCGGGTGCCGACCTGTTGCGTCAGCCACGGCGTCGGGTTCGGCCACGTCGTTGCGGTGAAGATTCCACCGAAGTGAACGAGCGCCACGAAGGAGAGGATCCAATATCGAAGCGACTTCGATGCAGCAATCAGCGCCGAGGCAAAAACGGCAATCGCGACCATCACCCGCGCGAGCATCCGTGCAGAGTCCCAGTGTTCCGGCAACCCGACACTCGCAAATAACGCCGCCCCCGCCGCGATCAACCAGATGAACGACAGCCCTGGTCGAAGCGAGATCGCGGCACCCACTGTCAGAGCACCGACAGCCACGAGTAATAACCGAGCGGTGGTGTAATAATACGAAGGCCCACCGTGACCCGTTTGATCCATCGCGAAGCCGTAGATCGCTGCGACGGCACAGAGAGCCATACCGATGAGGCCGACTCGATAGACGGAGCGCGGATCGGGAAGTGGCAGGCAGTCTCGATCCATGAAGGCGTCTCCGCGTAGGTGCGAGCAGAGGCCGTGCGGCCGTCCCTGCCGATGATTTAAGATACCCGATCCCCGCCCAACAGGCATGAGATGCAACTATCCGGTTCGATTCGCGTTGGTGATTTTCCCGGCACGACCGAACCTAACGAGCGAAAAAACAACAGGAAGCCGACCCAGAATGCCCAAATTAACGTTGACGGGTGTTTAACCGGTAACTACGATCCTTTTATACCAGCTTACCCAATGTGGTGTATTCGCTGAGTCCCCTGAATAAACTGAGCACGTCGCTCAACTAACAGGGTCCGTAACAACGTTGGAGGTTCGGAACGCTATGTACAGTATGGTCATGATGATGGCAGTCGCCACTTCTGGTGACGCCGCTTCGTTCGGTGGCAATCGTGCATCGTGCCACGGTTCGGCCCCAGTGGCTAGCTGCCAAGGTTCGGCACCAGCCAGCTGCCACGGTGGCGGTCTGTTCGCGAAACTCAAAGGCCGGATGCACAAGGGCAGTAGCAACTGTCACGGCTCCGCACCCGTTGCGGCCCCAGAATGCAACACCTGCGAAGCCGCACCCGTTGCCGCACCTTGCGCAACGACAACCGTAGTCGATGGCCATATGGTGGCTACCCCCTGTGCGACCGCCGGCGCTCCGATCGTCATCAGCCCAATGGCCGTCGAGCCAAAGGTGATGCCAAAAGCCGAAGAGCCAAAGAAGGTCGAGCCGAAGACCGAGCCTAAGAAGACTGAGACCAAGAAGGAATCGTAAGCCACGCGGCCTACGAACGAAAATGCGAGGGCATATGCCCTCGCATTTTCGTTTGTGCGTCACCGGAACGTTTACAACCGTAAGATATGCGTTCCTGCATAGTCCGGAGGTTGGCGATGAGCGTGAATTTGGATGACCCCGCGTTGTATATCAACCGCGAATTGAGTTGGCTCGAATTCAACCGTCGCGTGCTCGAAGAAGCGCAAGATCCCTCGGTGCCACTTCTCGAACGCCTGAAATTCCTCGCAATCTTCGGCTCGAACCTCGACGAATTCTTCATGGTTCGCATCGGCGGACTGCAACAGAAAGTCCAAGCGTCGATCGCGCACAGTTCGGGCGGCGACCGGCTCGCACCGAATTCGCAACTCGAAAAAATCGCCGAAGTCGTTCGCGGCATGGTCGATGAGCTTTACCGCTGTTTGCAAACCGAACTGCTGCCCGCGCTAGCGGAACACGGCATCGTCATTCGGCGGATGAACGACTTGAGCGAAGACGACCGTCGTCATTTACGCGATGTTTTCCGCGACAAGTTCTTCCCGGTGCTCACGCCACTCGCCATCGACCCCGTTCACCCATTCCCGCACCTTCTGAATAAGTCGCTGAACATCGCGGTATTGCTCCGTCGCCCCGGCGACCCGGACCAACTGTACGCGGTGGTGCAGGTGCCGGGCGTGTTGCCGCGGTTCGTGCCGCTGCCCGTCGGCCCCGCCACCGAGGCACAACCCAGACCACCGATTCACGTGTACTGCCCGCTCGAAGATGTCATCCAGTTGCACCTCAGCGACTTGTTTCCCGGTATGGAACTCGGCGAAGCGTACGTCTTCCGCGTGACGCGCGATAGCGAAGTCGAAATCGACGAAGACGAAATCGAAGACCTTTTGCGTGCGATTGAAGACTCGGTGAAACGGCGTCGGCGCGGCCATGCCTCGCGGCTCGAACTCGAATCGACCGCGCCGTTGGATCTCGAACAATTCCTGACGGCCGCGCTCGACCTGCACCCCGAAGACGTCACGCGGGTAACCGGCCAACTCGACCCGACGGGGCTGTTTCAAATTTGCGGCCTACCCGGCTTTCCGGAACTGCGCGACCCGCCGTTCGTCCCGGCGCTCATCCGCGAGTTCGTGCAATCGCCGACGATGTGGGCCGCGATTCGCGCGCGCGACATCCTCGTCCATCACCCGTATGAGTCGTTCAAACAC